>NZ_JBEZKW010000006.1:0-96047 GCF_040651795.1 Streptomyces sp. NPDC048361 | reverse complement strand
CCCGGGGCCCGGCGCCGGCCCAGGCCGAGGCGCGGACCCCGGACCAGGTCGCGTCGCAGGCCCCGGCCCAGGCTTCGCCCCAGCCCCAGCCCCCGCTCCCGACGCGGGCCGGACCATCCCCGTCAGGTGGGCGAAGGCGACCACGTTGCCCCGGTAGCCGGCCTGTGGGGAGAAGCCGCCGCCGCAGGTGATCAGGCGCAGCTCGGGGCGGGCGGCGGCCCCGTACACCTTGGCGTCGGGGAACGCGTCGCTCTCGTACACCTCGACCGCGTCGACGTCGAACACCGCGGTCACACCGTCCTTGCGCGTGACCTCGACCCGGCTGCCCTTCTTCAGCGCGCCGAGCGCGTAGAAGACGGCGGGGCCGTGTGCGTCGTCGACGTGGCCGGCCATCACTGAGGTGCCGCGGGAGCCCGGGGGAGTGCCGTCCTCGTACCAGCCCGCCATGTTCGTGCTGCCCGGCGGCGGCACGTTCAGGCTGCGGTCGGGGCCGAGCCCGAGGCGCATCACGGGTGCGTCCACGCCGATCGCGGGGATGGCGACGCGTACGGGTTCGGAGGGCGGCAGGCCGTCGGCGGGCGGTAGCTCGGTGGCGGCCCGCGCGGCGCGGCCGGCAGAGGAGTCGGCCGGGAGCCCGGCGCGGCCCGGCGCCGGGCCCGCCGCGAACGCCTGCGCCGCCGACGGCTGGGGCGGTTCCACGGGCTCCAGACCCCGCTCGATCAGCCACAGGCCGACGAACGCGGCGATCACCATCAGCCAGCCCGCGTTGCGCCGGGCGGCCTGGGCCGACAAGGGCGGTCAGCCCCGGCCCTGCGTGCCGCTCGCCCGGCGACGCAGCAGCCAGGTGCCGCCCACGGCGGCCGCGGCGATGACCGCCGCGCCCACCGCGATCTCGGTGGTGTCGGGGCGGACGCTACCGCCGACACCGGTCTTGACGTGACCGTGCGGGTCGCTGCCCTCCCACGAGTTGTCGCGCCCCTGCTGGTCCTTCCACTCCCATGACTTGTCTGTCTTGTCTGTCTTGTCGCGGCCCTGCTGGTCCTTCCACTGCCACGAACTGTCGGAGTCCCGGTGGTCGCGGTCGCGGTCGTGGTCGCCATCGCCGCCGCCGGTGACCTTCAGCTGGGCTTCGACGGATTTGCCGTTGTCGCACCGCACGCTGATGCGGAAGGAGCCGGGCTTGGCGTGCGAGGCGATCTTGAACTGTCCGGCGAGCACTTCCTTGTGTGTGGAGGCCGCCAGCGGGAAGTCGCCGGCGCCCACCGTGTTCGCGTCCCCGGTGGCGTGCCCCGACGGGCCGCAGGCCGTGGTGTTCGCGGTGACCGTGGCGCCGGGCGACGCGCTGGCCGGCCACAGTTCGAGGGAGCCGCCGCCGGGCTGGGAGCCGCCGAACTGGGAGCCGCCGCCGGGCTGGGAGCCGCCGAACTGGGAGCCGCCGCCGAACTGGGAGCCGCCGGGCTGGGAGTCGGCGTACGCGAGCGCACCCGCCGGGCCCAGTGCGGCGGCGCCCGCCAGCAGGGCGCTCGTCAGGAGTCGGGCAGTACGCATGGATCCTCCGAAGGCGCGGCGCAGGCTTGCGCTCTGCTCCGCTTCTCTTTCCGCGTCGGCTCTTTCCGGGTCTGCTTCGTTTGTGCCTCTGCCTTCGACTTAAGAGGCGTCCGGGCGGCCGTGCCCGTCGGCGGGGGGCGAACGAGTGACGTGGGGTGGGCCGTACGGGTGGCCGGTCACCCGGGGTGAATCACATCCCAGGGTGCTTCCTCGTAGGCCCGCCACACCACCTTCATGAGTTCCGCGTCGACAGCGAACTCCCGCTCGTCGATCCGGCCCACCGGGGCGATCCCGCGGGAGTTGGTGACGAACGCCGCGCTGTAGGCGTCGAGCCCGGCCAGGGTGACTTGGCGGCGTACCGATTTCAGGCCGTACGGCGCGAGCCTCGGTTCGAGTACCGCCATGGTGACGCCGACCAGCGCGGGACGGTCCGGCCACACCACCGAAGTACCGTCCCAGAACGCAACGTTGGTGATCGCGCCCTCCGCGACGACACCGCCCGGGCCGGTCAGGAGGGCGTCGGCGAACCCCTGGCGGCGGGCGAGGCGGCCGTAGTAGGCCTGGGCGAAACCGCCGAGGTGTTTGAGGTGGGCGACGGGCCGCTCGTACGGCACGGAGAGCAGCGACTGGGCGGTGGACGGCATGTCGGCGGGCTCGTTGACGACGACCATCACGGTGGGCGCGTCCTCAGGTCCGTATACGTAGACGCGGACCGCGGCGTCGCAGGTGCCGGCGGCATCGAGGGCCCGGGCGACCAGGGTGCGGACGCGTTCGCCGGGCAGGGCGGGGCCGAACAGTTCGCGGTTCGCCTCGTCGAGCCGTGCCAGATGGTGGGCGAGGCCCCGGACGCGCCCGTCGCGCACTTGCAGGGCGGTGAAATGCCCGTAGCCGCCGGTGAGGGCGGGGACGAGAAGGTTCTCGGCGTCGGCGGGGCGGCCGTCGATCTCGACGTAGGGAAGTGTCATGAGCCACAACATAGTTCGCGGCCGGGCGGCCTTGACCTTGACGGGGCTTGACCTCGACGGGGCTTGACCTCAGCTGGGCTTGTCCTCAGCCGGGCCTGGCCTCAACGGGGCTGGCCCGCAACCGCGCATGACCTCAACCGCGCATGACCTCAACCGCGCCTGACCTCAACCGGGCCTGACGGCAGCCGGGCTTGACCTCAACCGGGCTTGAGGTTGAATCCTTCTCGGCATGGACATCACCACAGCCGGACCGGCTGTTCTTCAGCTCACCGTTGTCGTCGCCTCCAACCGCGAGGGCCGGTTCGCGCCGGTCGTCGCCGACTGGTTCCTGGCCCGGGCCCGGGAACACCAGGGCCTCGCCGTCGAGGTGGTCGATCTCGCCGAGACCGAACTGCCTTCCGCCCTCTCCTACCACCCCTCGCCCGCCGCCCAGGCCCAACTGGATCTCGTCACGCCCAAGTTGGCGCAGGCCGATGCCTTCGTAGTGATCACCCCGGAGTACAACCACTCCTTTCCCGCCCCGCTGAAGAATGTCATCGACTGGCACTTCGCACAGTGGCAGGCCAAGCCGGTCGGATTCGTCTCCTACGGAGGGATCTCCGGCGGCCTGCGCGCCGTCGAGCAGCTGCGGCAGGTTTTCGCGGAGCTGCACGCCGTGACCGTGCGCGACACGGTCAGCTTCCACCAGGCGCAGGGTCTCTTCGACGAGGACGGCGAGCACCGGGAGCCGTTGCAGGCGGACGCCGCGGTGAAGAAGATGCTCGACCAGGTCGTCTGGTGGGCGCAGGCACTGCGGGAGGCCAAGGAGCGGCGCCCGTACACCGGTTGAGCGGGTGAGGCGGCCGGGTCGTGCCGCTGGGCCGGGGCGGGGGCGCGGGGCCACTGGGCCGGGGTGCGGCCGGACGCGGACGCGGGTGCGGTCGGGTGCGGGCACGGGTGCGGCGGGGCGGGGGTGCGGCGGGGCAGGCGTGGCGCGGGGGAGTGCGCGGGTGCTCAGGCCGTGGGCAGGCTCACCACGGCGATCGCGCCGCCCCCGTCCGATGCGTTGCTCAGGGTCACCTCGGCGCCGATGACGTGGGCCTGGCCCAGGGCGATGGTCAGGCCGAGGCCCGTGCCCTGACCGCGCTCCCGCGCGCCCGTCACGAAGCGCTGCGGTCCGTCCTTCAGGAGGTGCTCGGGGAAGCCGGGCCCGTGGTCGCGCACGCTGACGCAAGTTCCGTCCACCCTCACTTCGACGGGCTCGGCCCCGTGCCGCCTGGCGTTGGCGACGAGATTGGCGAGGATCCGCTCCAGGCGCCGGGTGTCGGTACGGACGGGCATGCCCTCGCTTTCGGGTACGGCCCCGCGCCCTCCCTCCTCCCGTGGCGGCATCACCGGCATCAACTTTGCGGTCACGCCGCAACGTTGGAGGATGGCTGCCACCGTGCGGTCGAGGGGCAGCACCTCAAGGTCGGGCTCCTCCGCGTTCGCGTCGAGCCGGGCGACTTCCAGCAGATCCTCGGTCAGGGTGCGCAGCGCCGAGACCCGGTTGCGTACGAGGTCGGTCGGGCGGCTCGGCGGCAGCAGTTCGGCGGCCGTGTGCAGGCCGGTCAGCGGGGTGCGCAGCTCGTGCGCCACGTCCGCGGTGAAACGCTGCTCGGCCATCAGGCGCTCCTGGAGAGAGGCCGCCATCGTGTCGACGGCACAGGCCAGCTCCGCCACCTCGTCCTGCCGGCCGGCCGGGGCCGACTGGCCGATCCTGGCATCGAGTTCACCCTGGCTGATGCGGCGCGCGGTGGCCGCCGCGGTACGCAGCCGACGGCTCAGCCTGCTCGCGAGCCCGGCCCCGCCGAGCGCGGAGAGCCCGACCACGACGGCGCCCCAGGCCACCAACTCCCCGTCCAGCTGCCGCAGTTCACCCCGTGCGGCGTCCAGAGGCCGGCGTACCGAGAGGACCCGGTCACCCACGGGTCGTGCCGCCCACACCTGCGGATGCGGGCCGGTGAGCTCCAGATAGGTGCTGCGTTTCCCGGCGAGCGCCGAGGTGAGCAGCGGGTCGGGGAGTTCCGGGTCGTTGAGCGCGGCCCGGGTGTCGCCGCGGTCCACCTGCCCGGTCAGCTCGTACACCTGCCGTACGTGCATGAGCTGGGCGAGCGCGGACTCGCGGGCCGTCGAGGCGATCTGCGCGGAGCGCGACTGGTGGATGAGCAGACCGATGGTGACGGCCACCAGGGCGCAGCCCGCCGCGAGCAGCGCGGCGATCTTCCAGCGCAGGCTCAGACCGGCGACCTGCCCGTGCGGGCTCAGTCCATGGCACGCCCGGTGCGCGCGGGCCCACCCGGCGCGGAGCCATCGCCGCGCGGCGGGCGTCATGAGCGTTCCCGCACGCGGGCCGCCCTGCCCGGGCAGCCCGGGGTCGTCGGGACCGTATCGCGGTACGTCTTGTCGTCGCTGACCGGGGACAGGCGCATTCCGTCCCAGCGGTAGCGGACCGTCTGCTGGGCGCCGTCGTCGGCGGCGCCCCGGGTCACCAGGTCGGTGCCGACCGTCTCGACGGCGAGTCGGCTCCCGGAGGTGTACAGGATCGGCACGATCTTGCCGGCGCGCGCGGTGTAGACGATGACGACGGTGCGCCGGTTCTCCAGATCGGCCGCGATGATCAGTTCGGGTGTGCCGTCGTGTCCCGTCAGGTCGTGCAGCACGGGCGGGCGGATGCCGGGCCGGCCCGGCCGGTCGGTCATGGGCAGCCTCGTCAGCCCCTTGGCCGCGGGGTCGGCCTTGAGGACGGTCTCCGGGTCCAGGGCGCGCAGCCCCTCCTTCGGGACCGGGGGCGCGTCGGCGAGCGGTGCACGTGGCTCGGGGTGACCGGAGCCGATCCCGCCGTTGCGCCGCGCGTCACTCTCGTACCAGGCGGGCCACAGCTGCTGGGGCAGCGGCTGGAGCGGGACCTCGTAGGCCCGGTCGCCCTCGACGAGGCCCGAACGGGCGCCGCAGCCGGACAGCGCGACGAGTATCGCGGCGACGCCGAGAGCGGCGACGCCCACGGCGACGGCGGCGCGGATCATCCGCAGGGAGGGGAGCATGGGAAGAGCCCTGGTCGGGGGAGGACGGGGGAGGGAGGACGGGGGAGGACGGGGGAGGACGGGGGAGGACGGGGGAGGACGGGGGAGGGAGGACGGGGGAGGACGGGGGAGGGAGGACGGGGGAGAGAAGGGGAAAGGGAAGAGGGCGAAGGGGAGGCGCGCGGGACGGGGAAGAGTGGCGGAGCCGGTGCACAACCGCCTGTCAGCCGAGATTAGGAGCGGATCATCACGGATTCCGGGACGTCGTGTAACGGCCGTGCGTACGCCCCGCTTCGTGCGGCAGGATCGGGACCTTGGGCCCTGCCGGACGGCCCCGGCCGTCCGGGCCGGACCTGGCCACATCGCCGAGGGAGGACGCCGTGACATCGGCCGAAGCGCTGACCGTGTGGACCACGGCCGAGACGGTCGCCCGGTGACCTCCGCCGCGCACCGCCTCGCCCGCGACCTCCTCGCGGGCGGCACCGCGATCCCCGGTGGCGACCGGCTCAGCCGGCCGGCCGGGCCGGTTCCACCCGTACCGCGCACACCTTGAACTCGGGCATCTTCGACACCGGGTCGAGCGCCGGGTTGGTCACGGTGTTGGCCCGGCCCTCGCCCGCCCAGTGGAACGGCATGAACACGGTGTCCGAGCGGATCGCGGAGGTGACGCGGGCCGGAGCGGTGGCCTGCCCGCGCCGTGAGGTCACCGTCACGGTGTCGCCCTCGCCCACCCCGATCCGGGCGGCGAGCAGGGGATGCACCTCGACGAAGGGGCCGGGCGCGGCCGTGTTGAGCTGCGGGATCCGCCGGGTCTGGGCACCCGACTGGTACTGGGCGAGCACCCGGCCCGTCGTGAGCACCACCGGATACTCGCCGTCGGTCTCCTCGTCGGGCCCGCGGTGGGTGACGTCCACGAACCGGGCGCGCCCGTCGGCCGTCCCGAACCGGTCGAGGAAGAGCCGGGGCGTGCCCGGATGCCTCTCGTCGGGGCAGGGCCAGAACACGCCGTCCTCGGCCTCGATCCTGCGGTAGCTGATGCCGGCGTAGTCCGCGGGGCCGCCGGCCGATGCCCGGCGCAGCTCGTCGAAGACCTCCTCCGGGTCGACCGGAAAGCCCCCGGTCGCCCCCTCGCAACCGAGCTTGTCCGCAAGGGAGTTGAGGATGTGCAGGTCGCTGCGTACGCCGTCCGGTGGGGTGACGGCGGCGCGGCGCAGCAGCACCCGGCCCTCCAGGTTGGTCATCGTGCCGCTCTCCTCCGCCCACTGCGTCACCGGCAGGACGACGTCGGCGAGTTCGGCGGTCTCCGAGAGCACCACGTCCGCGACGGCGAGGAAGTCCAACGCCCGCAGCCTGCCCTCGACATGGGCCGCGCGCGGAGCCGAGACGACCGGGTTCGACCCCATGACGAGCAGCCCCCGCACGTCGCCGCCGAGCGCGTCGAGGAGTTCGTACGCGCTGCGTCCGGGCCCGGGAAGCGAGGCGGCCGGCACGCCCCACACCCCGGCCACATGGGCGCGGGCCGCCGGGTCGGTGAGCTTGCGGTAGCCGGGCAACTGGTCGGCCTTCTGGCCGTGTTCGCGGCCGCCCTGCCCGTTGCCCTGCCCGGTGAGGCAGCCGTAACCGGACAGTGGCCGGCCCGCCCGGCCGGTCGCGAGGCAGAAGTTGATCCACGCGCCGACCGTGTCGGTGCCGGTGGCGTGCTGCTCGGCACCGCGCGCGGTGAGGACCATCCCGTCGGGTGCGTCGCAGAACATGGTGACGGCGGCGCGGAGTTGAGGCACCGGCACCCCGGTGATCTTCTCGACCAGCTCGGGCCAGTGCGCCATCACAGCCGTGCGCGCCGCCTCCCAGCCCGTGGTCCGCTCGGCGAGGAACTCCTCGTCGAGGCGGCCCTGGGCCACCACCAGGTGCAGCAGTCCGAGGGCGAGCGCGAGGTCGGTGCCGGGGCGCGGCGCGAGATGAAGGTCCGCCTGTTCGGCTGTTTTCGTCCTGCGCGGGTCGATGACGATCAACTTGCCGCCGTTCTCGCGCAGTTCCCGAAGGTAACGGACCGCCGGCGGCATGGTTTCGGCCAGGTTGGAGCCCGCGAGGATCACACAGCCGGTCCGCGCCACGTCCTCCAGCGGAAACGGCAGCCCCCGGTCGACCCCGAACGCCCGCTGGTGGGCGGCGGCCGCCGACGACATGCAGAACCGCCCGTTGTAGTCGATCTGCGACGTTCCGAGCACCACCCGGGCGAACTTCCCGAGTGCGTACGCCTTCTCATTGGTGAGCCCGCCGCCGCCGAACACCCCGACCGCGTCGGCGCCATGTTCGGCGCGGACCGAGCCGAGCCGCTCCGCGACGACGGCGAGGGCCTCGTCCCAGGTGGCCGGTGCGAGGGTGCCGGTGCCGGGCCTGCGGATCAGCGGCTCGGTCAGGCGCAGCCGGCGGGAGAGCAGCGCGGGCGCGGAACTGCCCTTGCCGCACAGCGCGCCCCGGTTGACGGGGAAATCGCGCGGGACTACTTCGAGGCCGCCCGGCGCGCCGTCCGCGGCCCGCAGCCCCATGCCGCACTGGAGCGAGCAGTACGGGCAGTGGGTGGCGGTCACGGGGGAGGGTGCGGCGGCGTCGGTGAGCATGCCTCCAGGCTGCACCCGGCATGTTACGACCGGCCCCGCCCGCCGGTTACGCGCCCGGTGCCGTGCCCTCATCGGGGGCGGGCGGCCGCGGTGAGGTGGCCGTGGCTGCATCGGGGCGAGCCCGGCTGCATTGGGGCGAGCTCGGTTGCATTGGGGCGAGCCCGGCTGCATTGGGGCGAGCCCGGTTGCATCGGGTCCGGTGCCATGCCATGGGGAGACCCCGACTTCATGGTGACCGGTGACGCGCGGGGACTCCGGACGGGAGCCTTCTCAGCCCGCCGACGTCAACGCCCGTGCCACCCCCGGTTCCTTGGGGCCGAGGAAGGTGGGGTCCGGTGTGAACACCGCGTCGAGGAGGGCCTTTCCCGCGGCGAACACCTCGCGGGTGCCGCCGTAGTACCAGGTCACGTCGTGCGCGGCGTCTACGCCCACACCGTAGGAGCGCACGCCCGCGGCCTCGCACAGCGCCACCGCGCGCCGGATGTGGAACCCCTGGCTGACCAGCACGGCCCGGTCCACCCCGAAGACCTTCTTCGCCCGCACACAGGAGTCCCAGGTGTCGAACCCGGCGAAGTCGGCGACCACGCTGGTGGCGGGTACGCCATGCCGTACGAGGTAGCCGCGCATCGCGTCGGGTTCGTCGTAGTCGGTGCGGCTGTTGTCGCCGGTGACGAGGACCGCCTTCACCTTGCCGTCCCGGTAGAGCCGCACCGCGGCGTCGAGGCGGCCGGCGAGATAGGGCGACGGCTCGCCCTTCCACAGCCCGGCCCCGAACACGACGGCGACGCCGGAGGCGGGCGCGTCGGCGACGGTGCCGATCCGGGTGGCCGTGCTCGCGTACAGCCACGTGGCCGGCGCGAGCACGATCACGCAGGCGGCCGCCACGGCCTGTACGAGGCGGCGCTGCCCCGTGCGGGTGCGCGGCAGACGCGGTCGCTTCAGCGGGATGCGCGGCACGGGGTCCCTCCGGGGGTGCGTCGGTGTCTGTCGGAAGGGACGCGGGGGGCGGCGTGGCGGTTCGCCGTACGGCGGGCTTCGTCCGGGGCGGGTGCGGGTCGGGTGCGAGTCGGGCGCGGGCCGTGGGTGGGTGTGGGTGGCTGTGCGCAGTTCCCCGCGCCCCTGAAACCCCCTGTACGTCTGCGGACCGTGCCCGCTCGCTCGCGCAGTTCCCCGCGCCCCTGAAACCCCCTGTACGTCTGCGGACCGTGCCCGCTCGCTCGCGCAGTTCCCCGCGCCCCTGAAACCCCCTGTACGTCTGCCAACCGTGCCCGCGTCTCGCGCAGTTCCCCGCGCCCCCAACCCCGCTTCCGGGTGCGGACCGTGCCCGCGTCTCGCGCAGTTCCCCGCGCCCCTGACTATGCGGTGCGGGCCTGCATGGGCCACCTCAGCCCGTTCTGCTGCGTTCCCCGCGCCCCTCAACTACGCGGCGCCGGCCCACACCGGCATGGTCAGCCCGTCCGGCGTTTGAGGACGAGCGGCCTCAGGGCGCGGACGGGGTGCAGGGGCGGAGCCTCCGCCCGGGTTTGCGGGGCGGGTTCCGTGAGCCCCACCAACGGCGGACGTGACCGCCCCGCAACGGCCCGGCAACACGCACCCGGCACGATCGGTGCATGACAGAACAGCGGCGGCGGCAGCAGCGCAGGACAGAAACCGGCCCCGGACAGCCCGCTCTCGTCGCCGTCGCGCACGGAAGTCGTGATCCCGGCGCGCTGCGGACGGTCACCGCGCTCCTGGAGCGGATACGCGCGCTGCGGCCGGAACTCGACGTCCGGCTCGGTCACATCGAGCTGGAGCGGCCCCTGCTGCCCGACACCCTCGCCGAACTGCGCGGGCAGGCCGTCCTCGTACCGTTGCTGCTCGGCCGCGGCCACCACGTCAAGCACGACATCCCGCACACCCTGGCCACCGCCGGCGCCCATCTGGACGCCCGCGTCGCGGCGCCGCTCGGGCCGCACCCGCTGCTCGTGGAGGCGCTGTACGGACGGCTCGTCGAAGCCGGGTGGCGGCCGGCCCCCCGTACCGCGCGGGCCACCGCGGTCGTGCTCGCCGCCGCCGGATCCCGCGACCCCGAATCGGCCGCCGCCACGCGTCACACGGCACGACTGCTCAGCGAGCGGCTCGGCGGGGTGCCGGTGGTGCCCGCCTACGCCTCCGCCGCATCGCCCACCGTGCCCGAGGCGCTGCACGCTCTCGCCGCGCGCGGCAGGCACCGCGTGGCGATCGCTTCGTACTTCACCGCCCCCGGGCGCTTCGCGGCGCAGAGTGCGGCCGGTGCACCGTGGCTGGCGTCCGCGCCCATGGGGGCGCATCCGGCCGTCGCCCGGCTCGTACTGCACCGCTACGAAGAGGCGTTGACGCGGCGGCCCTACCGTGGCGAGCCCCGCCCGGTACCGGAGCTCGCGACCCTCTGACCTCCCGCGAGATGTCGTGAACGCCGGCCCGAAGGGAGCCTCGACGTCCCCTTGAGCCCACTTGTCACTGACTCCGTTTACTGTCGGTGCATGGAGTTCTACGCCGAGGCCGACACAGAACGCTGGGCCGCCGAGCCCGACAAGCGGCCCGGCCGCACCGCCTTCCAGCGCGACCGCGCGCGCGTGCTGCACTCGGGGGCGCTGCGCCGACTGTCCGGCAAGACGCAGGTCGTCACGCCCGGCTCACGCAGTCAGGTGTGGGACGCGAGCCCGCGCACCCGGCTCACGCACTCCCTGGAATGCGCCCAGGTGGGCCGCGAGCTGGGCGCCGCGCTCGGCTGCGACCCCGACCTCGTCGAAGCGGCCTGCCTCGCCCACGACATGGGGCACCCGCCGTTCGGCCACAACGGCGAGCAGGCGCTCAACGAATTCGCCGAGGACATCGGCGGTTTCGAGGGCAACGCCCAGTCGCTGCGGCTGTTGACCCGGCTCGAACCGAAGCGTTTCGTCCGCTCGTCGGTGACCGGTGAGCCCGTCAGCGTCGGGCTCAACCTGACCCGCGCCACCCTGGACGCGGCGACCAAGTACCCCTGGGCGCGCGGCGGCCACCCCAGCGACCCGGCGTCGGTGAAGTTCGGGGTCTACGAGGACGACCTGCCGGTCTTCGCCTGGGTCAGGGAGGGCGCCGCGCCCTACCGCAAGTGCTTCGAGGCCCAGGTGATGGACTGGTCCGACGACGTGGCGTACTCGGTCCACGACTTCGAGGACGGCCTGCACGCCGGGCACATCGAGCCCCGTACGCTGCTGTCCGCGAGCGAGCGGAGCGAGGTGTGGCGCGTCGCCATCGGCCGGTACGTGCCCGGTGACACCGACCCCCAGGAGCTGGCCGACGCCCTGGACCGGCTCATGGAGCAGGAGTGGTGGCCGCACGGCTACGACGGCTCCGCGGTCTCCCAGGCCCGCCTCAAGGACGCCACGAGCCAGCTCATCGGCCGGTTCTGTCTGGCCGCCGAGAGCGCCACGCGATCCGCGCACGGCACCGGTTCCCTCACGCGGTACGGGGCGGAACTGGTCGTACCGCGTGCGGCCCGCAATGAGTGCGCCGTACTGAAAGCGGTGGCCGACCGCTATGTCATGCAGCGCGACGAGCAGGAGCGGCTCCGCGCCGACCAGCGCGTCGTGCTGGCCGAGCTCGCCGAGGCGCTGACCGTGCGGGCCCCGTCCGAGGGGCTCGACCCGCAGTTCCGGGCGTTGTACGAGGAGGCGCCTGACGACCGGGCACGCAAGCGGGTGATCGTCGATCAGATCGCCTCGCTCACCGACGCGGCAGCCCGCTCGCTCCACTCCAGACTCACCGTGCACCACCGGTCCTCAGGCCGGTAATCAGGCCGGGAATCCACGCCGACCGGCGTTCCCACGGAGCAAGCCCTCTTCCCCCATCACGCTCCGTGCGGGACGCTCGCAGATGGCGGCGCCGCGCAGCAAGCACCGAGGAGGCAACAAGTGGTCGACGCAGATCGGACATTCGTCATCGTGGGAGGCGGTCTCGCCGGGGCGAAAGCCGCCGAGACCCTCCGCACCGAGGGTTTCAGCGGGCGGGTGATCCTCATCGGCGACGAACGTGAGCACCCCTATGAACGGCCGCCCCTGTCCAAGGGGTTCCTGGCCGGCAAGGAGGAGCGCGACAGCGTCTTCGTGCACGAGCCCGCCTGGTACGCGCAGCGTGACATCGAGCTCCACCTGGGCCAGCCCGTCACCGCCATCGACCGTGAGGCCAAGACGGTCCGGCTCGGCGACGGCGCGCTCATCCAGTACGACCGGCTGCTGCTCGCCACCGGCGCCGAGCCGCGCCGCCTGGACATTCCCGGCACCGACCTGGCGGGCGTCCACCACCTGCGGCGCCTGGCCCACTCCGAGCGGCTGCGGCACGTCCTGAAGGCGCTCGGCCGCGACAACGGGCACCTGGTGATCTCGGGCGCCGGCTGGATCGGCCTGGAGGTCGCCGCGGCCGCGCGGAGCTACGGCGCGGAGGTCACCGTCGTCGAGCCGGCCCCGACCCCGCTGCACAACGTGGTGGGCCCCGAGCTCGGCCAGCTCTTCACCGACCTGCACGCCGAGCACGGCGTCCGCTTCCACTTCGGCGCGCAGCTCACCGAGATCGTGGGCCAGGACGGCATGGTCCTGGCCGCCCGCACCGACGACGGCGAGGAGCACCCGGCGCACGACGTGCTCGCCGCGATCGGCGCCGCCCCGCGCACCTCGCTCGCCGAGACGGCCGGCCTCGCCATGGTCGACCGGGCGCACGGCGGCGGCGTCGCCGTGGACGCCTCGCTGCGCACCTCCGACCCCGACATCTTCGCGGCCGGTGACGTGGCGGCCGTCCACCATCCGCTGCTCGACGTCCGGCTGCGCGTCGAGCACTGGGCCAACGCCCTCAACGGCGGCCCCGCCGCCGCCCGCGCCATGCTCGACCAGGACGTGTCGTACGACCGCATCCCCTACTTCTTCTCCGACCAGTACGACGTCGGCCTCGAATACTCGGGCTGGGCGCCGCCCGGCTCCTACGACCAGGTCGTGATCCGGGGCGACACGGGCAAGCGCGAGTTCATCGCGTTCTGGCTCAAGGACCGCCGCGTCCTGGCCGGGATGAACGTCAACGTGTGGGATGTCACAGAGACCATCCAGGCCCTGATCCGGGGCGGCGCCCAGGTGGACACCGAGGCGCTCGCCGATCCGTCGGTCGCGCTGGACTCCCTCGCACCGTGACTGTCGTAGCGTCCCCGTAGACTTCATGCGTGGCAGGCAGGATCAACGATGACGACGTGAAGGCGGTACGGGACGCGGTCCCGATCGACGCCGTCGTGTCCGAGTACCTCCAGCTGCGCAACGCCGGGGGAGGCAACCTCAAGGGCCTGTGCCCCTTTCACGACGAGAAGTCGCCGTCCTTCCAGGTCAGCCCGAGCAAGGGTCTCTTCCACTGCTTCGGCTGCCAGGAGGGCGGCGACACGATCGCCTTCGTCCGGAAGATCGACCACCTGTCGTTCTCCGAGGCGGTCGAGCGGCTCGCCGCCACCGCGGGCATCACCCTGCGCTACGAAGAGGGCGGCTACAACCCCTCCCACCAGCGCGGCGAGCGGATCCGTCTGGTCGAGGCCCACAAGGCGGCCGCCCAGTTCTACAGCGAGCAGCTCGGCAGCCCCGAGGCGGAGATCGGCCGGAAGTTCCTCGCGGAGCGCGGCTTCGACCAGGCGGCCGCCGCCCACTTCGGCGTCGGCTACAGCCCGGCCGGCTGGGACCATCTGACGCGTTTCCTGCGCGGCAAGGGCTTCAGCGACAAGGAGCTGCTCACCTCGGGCCTCGCCCAGGAGAGCCGCCGCAACCCCATCGACCGTTTCCGCGGCCGGCTGATGTGGCCGATCCGCGATGTGTCGGGCGAGGTCGTCGGCTTCGGCGCGCGCAAGCTGCGCGACGACGACAACGGCCCCAAGTACCTCAACACCCCCGAGACGCCGATCTACAAGAAGTCGCAGGTCCTGTACGGCATCGACCTGGCGAAGAAGGACATCGCCAAGTCGAGCCGCGCGGTGGTCGTCGAGGGGTACACCGACGTCATGGCCTGCCACTTGGCCGGCGTCACCACCGCGATCGCCACGTGCGGCACGGCGTTCGGCGGCGACCACATCAAGATCCTGCGGCGTCTGCTCATGGACAACGGTTCGGCGCGGGTCATCTTCACCTTCGACGGCGACGCGGCCGGCCAGAAGGCGGCCCTGCGGGCCTTCGAGGACGACCAGAAGTTCGCCGCCGAAACGTACATCGCGATCGCGCCGGACAACATGGACCCGTGCGACCTGCGCCTGGCCAAGGGCGATGAGGCCGTCGCCGAGCTGGTCCAACCCCGCACCCCGCTCTTCGAGTTCGCGATCCGCCAGATCGTGGCGCGCTACGACCTGGAGACCCCGGCCGGCCGGGCGGCCGCCCTCGACGAGGCGGCGCCCATCGTCGCCCGCATCAAGAACGTGGCGTCCCAGCACGAGGTGGCCGTCCAACTCGCCGGGATCCTCGGCATCCTGGACACCCAGTTCGTGGTGAAGCGTGTTGCCCAGCTCGCCCGCTGGGCCCGCGACCGCGGCGGCAAGGGCCCCGCGCCCGCCCCGGGCCGCGGCCGGCCGTACGAGAACGCGGCGCCCCGCCCGTCCGGCGCCTCCGGACCCGCCCTGAACCTGCGCAGCCCCGCCCACCGCACCGAACGCGAGCTCCTCAAGCTGGCGTTGCAACACCCGCACCTGGTCACCCCGGCGTTCGACGCGTACGGCATCGACGAGTTCACCGCCCCGCCCTACGCCGCGGTCCGCCAGTGCATCCAGGAAGCGGGCGGCGCCACCGACGCGCCCTCCGACTATCTGCCGGCCGTCATGGACTGCGCGCCCAACGACGTGGTGCGGGCCCTGGTCACCGAGCTCGCCGTGGAGGCCGTCCACGCCCGCACCGTCGACGAGGCGTACGCGGGCGAGCAGCTCGTCGCGGTCCGCCGCCGGGCCGTGGACCGCCGCCTGCTGGACATCCAGGGCACCCTGGCCCGCCTCGGCCAGCACGGCGACCCGGCCCAACTGGCCGCCGTGCAGAACGAGTTGTGGGTCCTTCAGCAGTACGGCCAGGCCCTGCGCAACAAGGGTGCGGCAGCGCTCTAGGCCCCGTCGGTGCGGCCCCCGCCGGATCCTTCCGGGTAACCACCCGCTCACGCACGGCTTCAAAAAGTCACCGCACGCCCGTCGCGGCGATGCTGTGTCGTACCCCACACTGGATGGCGGTGCCTGAGTCCTCGGAGCGCGGCCGGCCCACCCCCGCAGGTGGGCACCACACCCCCGCGGTTCCGCTCAACGATGTGTACGGGACGGAAAGCGGCCCGGCCGCCCCCGTCCCGCTGCCGCACGCCCCCGATCCGGCAGCGATCACCCTGGAGGTCGCCCCCGTGCAGACCCAGACCCTGACCGACCACGACGTCGTCACGGCAGCCGTACCGCCGCAGCAGCGGGCCGTGCACCGCCCCGATGCGGAACCGTCCGGTTCGGACGCGGGGCCCGCGTCCGAACCGCCCGAGGAGGAGGCCCCCGAACCCCCCGACCCGCGGTCGGCCCGCGCCGACACCGGCGGCCCCTCCTCCGACCTGTTCCGCCAGTACCTGCGCGAGATCGGACGCATCCCGCTGCTCACCGCCGTCGAGGAGGTCGAGCTCGCCCGGCGTGTGGAGGCCGGCCTGTTCGCCGAGGAGAAACTGAACACCACGCCCGACCTCGACTCCCAACTCGCCGTCGACCTGGACAAGTTGGTCGTCATGGGCCGCATGGCCAAACGCCGGCTCATCGAGGCGAACCTGCGGCTCGTGGTGTCCGTGGCCAAGCGGTACGTGGGGCGCGGCCTGACCATGCTCGACCTCGTCCAGGAGGGAAACCTCGGCCTGATCAGGGCAGTCGAGAAGTTCGACTACGCGCGCGGCTACAAGTTCTCGACATACGCGACCTGGTGGATCCGCCAGGCCATGTCACGGGCGCTCGCCGACCAGGCCCGCACCATCCGCGTCCCCGTCCACGTCGTCGAACTCATCAACCGCGTGGTGCGCGTCCAGCGCCGCATGCTCCAGGAACGCGGCTACGAGCCGACCGCCGAGGAGGTCGCCGCCCACCTCGACCTCACCCCCGAACGGGTCGGCGAGGTGCTGCGCCTGGCGCAGGAACCGGTGTCGCTGCACGCGCCGGTGGGGGAGGAGGACGATGTGGCGCTCGGCGACCTCATCGAGGACGGCGACGCCGCCTCCCCCGTCGAATCCGCCGCGTTCCTGCTGCTTCGCCAGCACCTGGAGGCCGTGCTCTCCACGCTCGGCGAACGCGAACGCAAAGTGGTGCAGCTGCGGTACGGGCTCGCGGACGGACGGCCGCGCACCCTGGAGGAGATAGGCCGGATCTTCGGCGTGACCCGCGAACGGATCCGGCAGATCGAGTCGAAAACACTGAACAAGCTCCGCGACCACGCCTTCGCGGACCAGCTGCGCGGCTACCTGGACTGACCCGGACGGGACACGGAAAGGGGCCGGCACGCACCGCGCACCGGCCCCCGACTTCCGTACGGATCGGTCGACTCCCGTACAGGTCGACTCCCGTACGGATCAGTCGACTTCGGCGACCGCCTGCGCGAACTGCGCCGCGTACAGGCGGGCGTACGCGCCGTCCGCCGCCAACAGCTCGTCGTGCGTGCCCTGTTCGACGATCGAGCCGTTCTCCATGACCAGGATCACGTCCGCGTCCCGGATCGTGGAGAGCCGGTGCGCGATGACGAACGACGTACGCCCGTGGGCGAGCCGCGCCATCGCCTTCTGGATCAGCACCTCGGTGCGGGTGTCGACCGAGCTCGTCGCCTCGTCGAGGACGAGGATCACCGGGTCGGACAGGAACGCCCGCGCGATGGTGATGAGCTGCTTCTCGCCCGCGCTGACGCCGGTGCCCTCGTCGTCGATGACGGTGTCATAGCCTTCGGGGAGCGTGCGGATGAAACGGTCCGCGTGGGCCGCCTTCGCCGCCTCCTCGATCTCCTCGCGGGTGACCTCCTTGGGCGCGCCGTACGCGATGTTGTCCGCGATGGAGCCGCCGAAGAGCCACGTGTCCTGGAGCACCATGCCGATGCCGGCCCGCAGCTCCTCGCGCGTCATCCGCGCCGCGTCCACGCCGTCCAGGGTGATCCGGCCGCCGGTGACCTCGTAGAACCGCATGAGCAGGTTGACCAGGGTCGTCTTGCCGGCGCCCGTCGGGCCGACGATGGCGACCGTGTGGCCGGGCTCCACCGTCAGCGACAGGTCCTCGATGAGCGGCTTCTCCGGCTCGTACCGGAACGACACGTTCTCCAGTGCGACCGCACCGCGCAGCACCTCGGGGCGCTCGGGCGTCGCGGTGTCCGGGTCCTGCTCCTCGGCGTCGAGCAGCTCGAAGATCCGCTCGGCGGACGCGACACCGGACTGCACCAGGTTGGCCATGGAGGCGACCTGGGTCAGCGGCATCGAGAACTGCCGCGAGTACTGGATGAACGCCTGCACATCACCGATGGACAGCGAGCCCGTCGCGACCCGCAGACCGCCGACGACCGCCACCAGGACGTAGTTCAGGTTGGACACGAACATCATCAGCGGCTGCATGACACCGCTGTTGAACTGCGCCTTGAACGACGCCTCGTACAGCGCGTCGTTCTGCTCGGCGAACGCGTTCGCCGACTCCTGCTGCCGTCCGAAGACCTTCACCAGGGCGTGCCCGGTGTACATCTCCTCGATGTGCGCGTTCAGCTTGCCCGTGGACTTCCACTGCTGGACGAACTGGGGCTGCGAACGCTTGCCGACCTTCGTCGCCACGACGATGGAGAGCGGCACCGTGACCAGCGCCACGAGCGCGAGCAGCGGCGAGATCCAGAACATCATCACCAGGACGCCGACGATGGTGAGCAGCGAGTTGATGAGCTGACCCATCGTCTGCTGCATCGTCTGCGAGATGTTGTCGATGTCGTTGGTGGCGCGGCTGAGGACCTCACCGCGCTTGGCCTTGTCGAAGTAGGACAGGGGCAGCCGCGACAGCTTGGTCTGGATGTCCTCGCGCATCCGGAACACGGTCTTGTTGATGGCGCGGTTGGAGAGCCGCGTCGCCACCAGCATGAGCAGACCGGCGCCCACGTACACGGCGAGCGCCGCGAGCAGCATGTGGCCGACGCCGCCGAAGTCGATGCCGTGGCCCGGCGTGAAGTCCACACCGGAGAGCATGTCGGCGAGGCCGCCCTGGCCCTTGTGGCGCAGGTTGTCCAGGGACTGCGCCTTGGTGACGCCCTCGGGGACCTGGCGCCCGACGACGCCGGCGAAGACCAGGTCGGTGGCCTTGCCGAGGATCTTGGGGCCGACCACCGAGAGGCCGACGCTGCACACGACCGCGACGAGCATCACGCTCAGCGTGGCCTTCTCCGGGGCGAGCCGCTTGACCAGTCGCTTTCCGGAGTCCTTGAAGTTCATCGATCGCTGATCCGGGCCGCCGCCCATCATCATGCGTCCACCGGCCCCGCTCATGCCGCCTCAGCCTCCGTCAGCTGGGAGAGCACGATCTCCCGGTACGTCTCGTTGCCGTCCATCAGTTCGTGATGGCGGCCGGTCCCGACGACGCGTCCCTCGTCGAGGACGATGATGCGGTCGGCTTCCCGGATGGTGGAGACCCGCTGGGCGACGATCACGACTGTCGCGTCGGCGGTCTCGCGGGCGAGCGCGGAGCGCAGCGCCGCGTCGGTGGCGTAGTCGAGCGCCGAGAAGGAGTCGTCGAAGAGGTAGATCTCCGGGCGCTGCACCAGGGTCCGCGCGATGGCGAGCCGCTGGCGCTGACCGCCCGACACGTTGGTGCCGCCCTGCGCGATGGGCGCGTCCAGGCCGCCCTCCAGCTTGCTGACGAACTCCTTGGCCTGCGCCACCTCCAGGGCGTGCCACAGCTCGTCGTCGCTCGCGTCGGGGTTGCCGTAGCGCAGGTTGGTGGCGACGGTCCCGGAGAACAGGTACGGCTTCTGCGGGACCAGCGAGACGGTCTTGGCGAGCAGCACCGGGTCGAGGGTGCGTACGTCCTCGCCGTCGACCAGGACCTGGCCGTCCGTCGCGTCCATCAGCCGCGGCACCAGGCCGAGCAGTGTGGACTTGCCGCTGCCGGTCGAGCCGATGATCGCGGTGATCTCGCCGGGCCGGGCCACGAGCTCCACGTCGCGCAGGACGGACGCCTCGGCGCCGGGGTACGTGAACTCGACGTCCCGCACCTCCAGATGGCCGTGGCGGCGCAGTTCGAGGACGGGGCTCTTGGGCGGCACCACACTGGTGTCGGTCCCGAGAACCTCCTCGATGCGCTCGGCACACACCTCGGCGCGCGGCACCATCATGAACATGAAGGTGGCCATCATGACGGCCATCACGATCTGCATGAGGTACGCGAGGAACGCGGTGAGCTGGCCGATCTGCATGTCACCGCTGTCGATGCGGTGCGCGCCGAACCAGACGACGGCGACCGACGAGACGTTCACGACGGTCATGACGGTCGGGAACATGAGCGCCATCAGGCGGCCGGTGGCGAGCGAGACGTCGGTGAGCTCGGTGTTGGCGCCCTTGAAGCGCTCCTGCTCGTACGCGTCGCGTACGAAGGCCCGGATGACGCGGTTGCCGGTGATCTGCTCGCGCAGCACCCGGTTCACGGTGTCCAGGCGGGTCTGCATGGTGCGGAACAAGGGGCGCATTCTGCGCACGATCAGGGAGACCGCGATGCCGAGGACGGGGACGACGGCGAGCAGCACCGCGGAGAGCGGTACGTCCTGGCCGAGCGCCATGATGATGCCGCCGACGCACATGATCGGCGCGGACACCATGAGGGTGAACGCCATCAGGACCAGCATCTGGACCTGCTGGACGTCATTGGTGGTGCGGGTGATCAGGGACGGCGCCCCGAAGTGTCCGACCTCGCGGGCGGAGAACGACTGCACCCGCGCGAAGACCGCGGCCCGGACGTCCCGTCCGAGGGCCGCCGCGGTCCTGGCGCCGTAGAAGACGGCGCCGATGTTGCAGAACACCTGGACGAGACTGATGGCGATCATGATGGCGCCGTGTCCGAGGATGTAACCCGTGTCCCCGTTCACGACACCGTCGTCGATGATGTTCGCGTTCAGGGTGGGCAGATAAAGGGTGGCGCTGGTCTGCAGCAGCTGCAGCAGCACCAGCAAACTGATCGGTCTCTTGTACGGCCCTAGATGGGTCCGCAGGAGTCGTATGAGCACGCGCAGGCTCTCCGGGTCGGCAAGATCGGGGGTTCGACCCCCCATCTTGCGACACTCCACCCCTGGAAGCTCAAGCGATTATCGACCCCGAGTCAAAAGGAATAGCAAAGTGCGTACGCCGGGTCCGCGTCAAGCACCCTGGCCGAAGGCACCGGGATGGATCTCGTCACGCGTCGCGATGTACTGCTGACGTACCGCCTGCCCCACGGCGAGCTCCTCGCCGGGCTCGAAGACCTGCGCGGACGCCCCCTGCCAGGCCGGCGGGGTGTGCGCGGCGAGCGCGCCGCGGGCGACCCCGAGCGCCCAGGCGGCCTGCCGGGCCGCGCCGAGCGCCGCGTACTCGGCGGGCTGCGGCACGACGACCTGCGTGCCGAAGAGGGCGGGCGCCACCGCCTGGACGGCGGGCAGTTCGGCGGCGGCGCCGAGCAGGAACACCCGCCGCACCTCGACGCCGCGCCCGCGCAGCACGTCCAGGGCGTCGGCGAGGGAGCAGAGCATCCCCTCGAAGGCGGCCCGCGCCAGGTGCTCCGGCTTCATCGACTCGCGCCGAAGCCCTGTCAGCGTGCCCGCCGCGTGCGGCAGCTGAGGCGTCCGCTCGCCTTCGAGGTAGGGCAGCAGGACGAGGCCGCTGGCGCCGGGCGTGGAGGTGAGGGCGAGGTCGCTGAGCGCGGCCAGGTCGTCGACGCCGAGCATCTGCGCCGTTCCGCGCAGGGCACGGACGGCATTGCTCGTATGCACGACCGGCAGATGCATTCCGGTCGCGTCGGCGAACGACGTAATCATCCCGCTCGGGTCGGCCAGCGCCTCGTGATGTACGGCCATCACCGAACCCGATGCGCCGAGCGAGACCACCGCGTCGCCCACGCCGACTCCGAGCCCGAACGCGGCCGCCATCGTCTCGCCCGTACCGGCCGAGATCAGCAGGCCCTCGGGGGTGGTGCCGGCCGCGTCGGAGGGTCCGAGCACCTCGGGCAGCGCCACCTGGTGGCCGAGCGCGAGCTCGACGAGATCGGGGCGGTAGAAACCGGTGGCGGCCGACCAGTACCCGGTGCCGGAGGCGGCGCCGCGGTCCGTGGTGCGCCGGGCGGGCCGGCCGAGCAGCTGCCACACCAGCCAGTCGTGGGCCTGGAGCACGCCGGCGGTGCGCTTGGCGGCGTCCGGCTCGTCCCGCGCGAGCCAGCGCAGCTTGGCCACGGCCTGCGCCGCCTGCGGTACGCAGCCGACGGCCTGCGCCCACGCCTCCCGGCCGCCGAGCCCGTCCACGAGATCGGCGGCGGCGACCTGGGCCCGCTTGTCGTTCCCGGTCAACGCGGGCCGTACGAGATTGCCCTGACCGTCCAACGGCAGGAGCCCGTGCTGCTGGGCCGCGACACCGATGGCCTGGACCCCTTCGAGGAGCCCGCCGGCCGCGGCCTCGCCGAGCGACAGCAGCCATGCCTGCGGATCGACTTCGGTGGCCTTTGGTTCGACCGGATGAGGGGCGTACCCCTGGCGCAGCACGGCGCCCGTGTCCGTGTCGCAGACGACGATGCGCGTGAAGGCGGACGAGCTGTCAAGACCGGCGACTATCCCCATGCCCCCGATTCTGCCGCACGGGCGGGGCCGGGGGGACGGCAGTGGCGTGGACAACGCTGTCGCCCCGGTCGGACCGGCCACCGCGGGTCCGGGGCAGTGGCGCGAACAACGCTGCCGCCCCGGTCCGCCCGGCCGTCCAACGTGGGCCCACCCCGGCCCGGCCGGGGTCAGGTGTTGCTGGTGCCCCAGTCGTCCTCGGCGCCCTGCCCGCGCTGACGCAGCGAACGAACCCGGCCCGAGACGGAGGCGGGCACCTTGTCCCCGACCTTCTCGCTCACCGCGTGGAACGCCTTGCCCGCCACCTCGCGCGAGGTCTGCGCGGCCGACTCGGCGGTGTTCCGCACGGCGGGGTTCTGCGCCACCTGACGTGCGGACTTCTTCAACTGCTCGTAGCGCTCGCGGCCGGCCTTGGTGCCGAGCACGTATCCGAGGGCCAGTCCGGCGACGAACGTGAGCCGGTATCGCATGGCGGTCACCCTTCCCTAGCGTGTGTGCCGCGCCTACCCGCGCGGCCCCGTGATCACCCGGGGCGGAACCGATTGGCGGAGCACCCCCCTGCTTGCGCTAATGTATGTGTCGCAGCGAACGCACGCCGCCCGGGATCACCCCAGGTGGGTACGTTCGACGCAACGAGACATTCCCCTGTAGCTCAATTGGCAGAGCAGCCGACTGTTAATCGGCAGGTTACTGGTTCGAGTCCAGTCGGGGGAGCTCGGTCTCCTGTAGCTCAATTGGCAGAGCAGCCGACTGTTAATCGGCAGGTTACTGGTTCGAGTCCAGTCGGGAGAGCAGCGGAATCGGACCCTTCGGGGTCCTTTTTCGTATCCGGTGGAACCGCCGGGATCCCCACGAAGTCCTCATGGGCGTGCGAAGCCGACCATCCGAGGCAGGAGATCGTATGAGCGGCTATGCTGCGGCAGACGGCACGCACACATGTGCGCGACACACCGTAAGGGGCGGTAGCTCAGCCGGTTAGAGCAGCGGACTCATAATCCGTCGGCCGTGGGTTCGAGTCCCACCCGCCCCACCAGCGGTTCCTTATGCAGAAACGTTCTGACCAGCGCCTTAGCCGGTCAGGAGGCGGTCCGGAAGGATCGTGGCGCCCACCCTGATCATGCAATCACGCGTGTTGGGACAATGTTGGGATCCAGGTCACGCGGCGGGACAAAAACCCTCGTCCGGCTCATCGCCCTCGGGGTCCACAACTGTCTCTGGCGCCTCATCATGCTTCTCTGGCGGCTTCGGCTTCTCTTGCCGGGCACCGTCCTTCCTTGAGCGCGGTACGACCGCGCTCGTGGACTCCGCCTCGGCGGTCAGGAGCTGCGGTAGGACGCTCGTGTAGGTGTCCGAAGTGATCTGGCGGGAGCTGTGCCCCAGTCGCTCCTGGACCACCTTGATGTCCGCCTTACCGAGCAGCGCCAGCGTCGCCGACAGATGCCGGGTGTCGTGCAGCCGGATCGGAGGAAGCCCAGAGAGTTCGACGAGCCGGTTGAAGCGCCGGCTGATCCAGTCGGGGTGGAGTGGTTCGCCGTTCTCCTGGGTCCAGACCCGATTGCTTTCAACCCATGCCTTCTCCCCGGACCACTGTTGACGTTCCTGTTCCTGGGTCTCTCGCCATGCAGCCCATAGCTCGCGTGTCAGAGCGTTGAGCGTGACCGTGCGGACGCTGTCCTGCTTCGGAGCCTCGTCATACACCCGGTAGGCGATCTCGACATTCTGTGCGGAGATGCGAAACCGGGAGCCGGCCAGGCTGACCTCGGTCCAAGGCAGCGCGCACATCTCGCCGCGCCGAGGGCCTCGGAAGATGAAACCGTGCCACATGCCGCACAGCCTGTCGTCGGCGATGAAGTCCAAGAACTCGCCGGTCTGCTCCGGGGTCCAGACCATGACAGGACTGGGCTTTGTGCCTGTGCGCTTCCACTCTGCGACCCGTTCCGGCGTCCAGACGAGAGCTTTGGGCCGCTTGATCGGTGGCAACTCGACCATGCGGGCCCAGTTGGTTGTGTAGTCGCCGCGCTTGATGCCGGTGCCCAGGAACGAGCTGAGGGTGGCGTTGATGCGGTGCAACGTGGCCGCGCTGGTGATCTTCCGCTTGCCCCTGCGGCCCTCGTGCAGGGCGGCGTTGGCGTCGAGGTAGACGCGGCGTGCAGCTCGGCGCGCCGCCATCTTCCCAGCGGCGCGGACCCATGCCGTATGGGCGGCGTCGCGAGCTTCCTGCAACTCGACTATGCGGGCGTGGTGGATCAGCCGCTCGGCGTTCTCCCGCTCAATCGCGTCGTACATGGCTTCGACATGTCGCAGCTTGAGGTCGCGCCGTTTGATGTGTCCCAGGTGAGGTTCGAGGTACAGCCGGACGTGCTCCTCGTACCCGTGGGAGGTGGTGCGGGCCAGGCTCCACTTCCTCTTGAGCCAGGCATCCAGGTCTTCCTTCACAGTGGCGTTGCTGAGCACGTCCGTGCCCTTGACGGCGTCGTGGTAGACCTCGGACGCCTTGGTTTTCGCTGCGTCCTTCCTAGGAAAGCCGCCGCGGCGCACGCGCTGTCGCTCACCCCCTGGCCCGCTTCGAGCTCGAAGTAGAAGTACCAGCGGCCATGGCCCTTCAGCTTGAGCTTGGGGCAGCGAGCTCCGAGTAGGCGGCGCTTAGCGGTGCCGTCGTCGTTGAGCACCGGGACGCCGTTATCTCCGATCACGACCTACCGGCGTGCGCACTGCCGGTAGTAGCTGGGGTTGAACACGAATATCCCCTTCGTGGCCTTCGGTTGTGGAACTTGTGTGCCGGTCCTTGTCGAACCGATGCTCCATCTTGCCCCAACACTCCAGTGTTGGCGTATCCTTAAGGCACGTTGGCGCGGGGGAGAACGCGACAACGGGATGACTATGAACGAAGTATCTGTAGCTACTGACTCCAGGGCCGCAGCGATGACCTTGGAAGAGCTCCTGGCTCTGCCGCCGACGGTGAACGTGTCGACGGCGGCGCGGGCCCTGGGCATTGGCGTGCACAAGGCTTACGACTTGATCAGGACGGGGTCTTTTCCTGTGCGGCCGCTCACGTTGGGAGGCACGGTCAAGATTCCTACCGCCGCACTGTGGCGGGTGTTGGAGGTGGCTCCTCCCGCATCGTGACTGGTGAGCTCCTGGGGGATCTGGCTGGACGGGGCGTAGCCGGATGATGGTCGCGTCTTAGGATCGGGCAGGCTACGGAGCACCTGAGAGAGAACGGACGGGACCGCATGCCACGGCTCTACGGGTTCGACGACCAGTCGCGTCGTCGGCTGCGTGACGATGAAGTCGGCCCGCTTCGGGAGATGGTGAGCCGGGCGCTCGCGGATCAGTCCAACGCGGATGTCGCCACCTGGGCAAACGAACAGGGGTATCGGGGCACTCTGGGCGGAGAGTGGAAGGACGCGTCCGTCGGACGGCTGTTCCGCAATCCCGCGATCGCCGGGCTGATGCACGACGAGAACGGGGAGCTGGTTGATGCGGGGCATCCCGGCGCCATCATTCCGGAAGAGTTCGTTGCCCTGGCCGAGCGCGAGCAGGGCCGTAAGTCGGCCGATGCTGTCCCGGCCTACGACTACATGCTGAACGAGGGTGCCTGCGAGTGTGGGGGGTGCAAGCAGCACCTGAGTGGCGCGCGGACCAACGCCGGCTCCCCGGGGTATCGGTGCCGCCCCAAGGACAAGCTAGGGCGCGGGGGCTGCGGGGAGGTCCGTATTGATGCCGAGCTTCTTGAGAACCACGTGGGTGAGTACGTCATGGCGGAACTCCTGAAGCCCGGCGTGCGAGCGCAGATCCTGGCGGCTAAGGCGGCGGTCGCGCGGCAGGTCGAGGAGCTGAAGGCGACGATCGCGGGCCTGGAGCAGCGGCAGAAGGAGTCGGCGAAGCTCTACGGCAACCGTCAGATCAGCAAGACGGCGTTCGTGACGGCTGACGCAGAGATCGTGACGAACCTCAAGGAAGCCCGCGGGAGGCTCCGGTACGCGGAGCAGATGGCCAGCTTCTCCCTGGGCAGCGCCAAGGATTTGGTCAGGTGGTGGAACAGGGCTCCGCAGGCATCAAAGCGGGCTCTCGTGCTGCTGCTCCTGGAGAGGATTCAGGTGTTTCCCGCCAGTGCCCGCGGTGTCCGTACCGTCGAGCCCGGGCGGGTCGTGCTGCACTGGCGGCAGATGGGCGCCCCCTCAAACGGCGCTTGAGGTCACTGCCTTGCGGTAGGCGATCCGTCGGCCGACCATCGCCATCGTGAGGCCGGTGATGAGGGCAACGACGGCCAAGGCCGCCAGGAGCGGCGAGATGATCTCCTCGGCCTTGAGCGGCCACGGGTGTCGCAGGTAGTGCGTCACTAGTGCTCTGACCGCATTGGTTCGCCGGGTTGGCCTTGTAACGGTTGGATGTGACGCCACGTCCGGTCGGCACGGGGAAGCGAGATGGCGGAGCCGGTCAGGGTCCATACGTTGACTGAGCAGGAGGGGCAGAGGCTGCAGTGGATCGTGCGGCGGGGCAGTACAAGCACGGTGCGCTTCCGCAGGGCGATGATGCTGCTGGCCTCGGCGGGCGGGAACAGCGTCCCGGTAATCGCGCGGCTCGTCCAGGCGGACGAGGACACCGTCCGCGACGTGATCCACCGCTTCAACGAGTCCGGGCTGGCCTGCCTAGACCCTCGGTGGGCGGGAGGCCGTCCCCGCCTGCTCAGCACTGACGACGAGGACTTCGTCGTGCAGACGGCCACCACCCGCCCGACCAAGCTCGGCCAGCCGTTCACCCGCTGGTCGATCCGCAAGCTCGCAGAGCACCTGCGGCGCAACCTCGCCCGTCCGATACGCATCGGCCGTGAGGCCCTGCGCTTGCTGCTGTCTCGCCGCGGGGTCACGTTCCAGCGCACCAAGACGTGGAAGGAGTCCACCGACCCGAACTTCGACGCCAAACTGGACCGGATCGAATACGCGCTCCACGAGCGCCCGGACCGGACCTTCGCCTTCGACGAGTTCGGGCCGCTGGGCACCCGGCCGACGGCCGGGGCCTGCTGGGCCGAACAGGGGAAGCCGGACCGGCTCCCGGCGACCTACCACCGCACCCACGGCACCCGCTACTTCCATGGCTGCTACTCGGTCGGCGACGACACCCTCGGGGGCATCAACCGGCGCCGCAAGGGCATCAGCCCGACCTGGGCCGCGCTCAAGAGCATTCGCGCGGCCCGCCCGGACGGCGCCCCCATCTACGTGATCCTGGACAACCTGTCCGCCCACAAGAACTGGCGCATCAGGCGGTGGGCGGCGAGGAACAAGGTCGAGCTGTGCTTCACACCGACGAACGCGTCCTGGGCCAACCCGATCGAGGCGCACTTCGGGCCGCTTCGGCAGTTCACCTTGGCCAACTCGAATCACCCCAACCACATCGTCCAGACAAGGGAGTTGCATCGCTACCTGCGCTGGCGCAACCAGAACGCACGGCATCCCGACGTCCTGGCCGCCCAGCGCCGCGAACGCGCCCCGCGTCCGCAGCGAAAAAGGCATCCGCTGGGGCGGCCGCCCTCTCAACCCGGTGGCCTGACCGCCCGTCACCAGATCAGATGTCGCCGTGGACCAGGGCATGCAGATGCTCGTCGTGCCATCCGTCTTCGTGCAGCAGGGCGCTGCGCATCGTGCCCTCGACGGAGAAGCCGGCCTTCTCCGCTACTCGGCACGACGCCGAGTTGGCCACCGCATGGCACAGCCGGAGCCGGTGCAGACCAAGGTCGTCGAACGCCCACCGGCTGACGCGCTTCGTGGCCTCGACCATGGCGCCGCGGCCACGTCCTGCGGGCAGGAGCCAGTACAGGATTTCGGCGCTGCCGCCCTGGAGGTCGATGTCACCCCAGCCGATCAAGCCCACGGCCTGACCACCATCGGGCTGGGCGATGGCCCACAGCGCGCTCTGCTCGTTCTGCCAACGCTCGTGCATGCGCTCGATTCGCTCGCGTGCTTCCGCCTGCGACGTCACGAAGAGTCGGTTCCACTGGCGAATGCCCGGTTCCTGAGCGGCGGCTACCAAAGCGTCGGCGTCGCTGACACGCCAGGCACGCAGCTCCAGACCACTGGGGAGAGCGAGCACAGGCTGTTCCATCTTGGCCATGTGGCCTGCGGGAACGACGGGCGGTATGGGTGAGGTGATCATCGCGGCATCCTGCCACAGCCCTACACCGCACAGAACCCGAGATCCGGTACCCGACCTCAACCCGGCGAACCAATGCGGTCACGGCACTAGCGGACTACACCCGAGAGTTGGACTCCGCGAATATCGCTAACGCCGCCTTTCAGAGAAACCTGATCAAACTGGCAGGGCTCGGGTTCGGTGACCTGGCTTCGCAGTTGGCCGCGCAGAACGATGAGGCTGCCCAACAGCTTGCCGTC
Organism: Streptomyces sp. NPDC048361; assembly: GCF_040651795.1. NCBI lineage: Bacteria > Bacillati > Actinomycetota > Actinomycetes > Kitasatosporales > Streptomycetaceae > Streptomyces > Streptomyces sp. NPDC048361. The sequence goes on along the minus strand of NZ_JBEZKW010000006.1, from coordinate 67,678 downwards.
CAGGCGGTGGCCGACCGTGGCAAAGCATCCCGGGCCAACGAGCAAGCGAAGGTATCGGGCGCACAGCTCACGGCGGAAGAGATGAGCACCGTCGTCCAGATCGTCGCCGCCGTCACCTCCGACAAGGTCGGCATCCACAAGGCCGCAGAGATCACCGGGTTGGGCGAAGACGAGATTATTCGGGTCCTCGCGAAGGCCGGTAAGCAGATCCGGGAAGCTCTCGGCGGTCGCGGCACGAAACTCCTGACTGACCTCTCCCGAGCCCAGCAGGGCTTGTCGCACGAGCGAGGAGGCATCCTCACACCAGGCCTATACGCGACCAGCGGAGGCATTGTGCGCTTCGCCGAGCCCAGTACAGGGGGTGAGGCGTTTATCCCGCTCGGGGCCGCGCAGCGGCGCTCGGCCACGGATGTGCTCACCGACGTGGCAGGGCGCTTCGGCTATCAACTCACAGCAGCAGGCGTGGCCGGCCCGGTGCACCTCACCAACGCCCAGCCAGCACAAGGGGTGCGGGTCGTTGTCGTTCAGTCACCTGCTGCGCTCATTGGCACCCAGACCACAACGTCGATCGTCCTGGTGCCACTGAGCAGCAGATCGCCGAAGCGATCGGTTATCAGGTGCGCCGCGCTCAGCGGGGCGGGGTGCGTCGCTGATGCCTGTTCCGCTCTCTGACTTCCAGCACGACCTCGGTGGCCTTGTGATCGGAGCCGGTACGGCGATTTCGATCGCCAACATCGAGGGGCTGGGCCGGGCGCCGGTGCGAACCGGCGACGTGGATCCGCCGCACGCGGACGGGATTTGGCTGGGCGCGGACTACTACAGCGGCCGCACCATCCGGATCGATGCGGCGATCAAAACGCCGGGCGACCCCGCGGCCGCACTGGACATCCTTGCCGCGCTGGAGCGGCTCCACGACGACCCGGCGCTGCGGCTGACAGGGGGCGCGGCCACCGCGCTACGCCTCAAACTTCCCGGTCGCGACATTCGAGTGGTGTTCGGGCGCTTGCGCAAAGCCGATGCTGATCTTGAGCGTTTGGTACACGGTTGGCTGCCGATCGACATCGAATTCCTGACGGCGGACCCCCTCTTCTACGCCGACCACCAAGAGCAACTGGTGATGCCGCTCAGGACGATCGTCGGCGGCGGGTTCACCGCACCTGTCGTCGCGCCCATTGTCGTCACCCCGGCCCCAGGCGGTGCCGCGCGACCGGGCTGGATGACCGTCGAGGGCACGGCCCCCACCTGGCCTGTCCTGCGGATCGACGGGCCGTGCGCCAACCCCGTCATCACGCACGCCGAGAGCGGTCATGCGCTACGCCTGGACGCCGCCATCGGCCGCGACGAGTGGGTGGAGATCGACACACGGCCCACCTGGCGCTCCGTGCTCCGCAGGGACGGCGGCAGCGTGCCCCTGACCGGCGGCCGCCTCGACGCCTTCAGCCTGCCGCCCGGGCGGAGCGAGATCCGCTGGCAGGCCACCGACCCGTCCAACTCCGCCCGGTTGACCGTCACCTGGCGGCCGGCCTGGTCCACTCTCTGAGGAGCAGCATCATGACCCTTACCTCAGCCCCTCTGCTCACCACTGGAGCCACCCACAGCGCCCAGTCGTTCCGGATGATGATCCGGGACCTGGCGCGTGGCGGCGAGGGTGTCACCCAGGGAAGCGACCTCAAGGTCAGCCCCCTGGCCGTCCCTGCGGGCGGAGTACAGGTCGGTGACGGTTCCGCCATCATCCAGGGCCGCGCCTCGCCCTGGCAGGGCCACTATTCCGCCTACAACATCGGCAGCGCGACGGTGCAAATCGCGCCCACGGGAGCCAACGCCCGCAACGACTTGATCGTCTTGCGCGTCCTCGACCCGCAGTACGAGGGCAGCCGCGACCCGGCCAAGGACCCGGTGGTGTACTTCGACGTCATCTCCGGTGTGCCGCCGATCTACGCGTCCGTCCCAGCCGGATACTCGGCGATTCCGCTCGCGCTGATCAACCTCCCGGCCAACACCGGCACGGTGACGGCCGCCATGATCCGGGACATGCGCCAGATCGCCAACCCGCGCTTGGCCAGCCGGATCTACACTGCCAGCCCAAGCGCGGACCAGGACTGGCCGGGCAACCGGGCGGGAGAGTGGGTGGCCTGGCCACCCGCAGCCCGCTGGGACATCCAAGTCCCGCCGTGGGCCGTCACTCTGCGCGTGGAGCTGACCATCGCAGGCGTACAGGTGATGAAGGGGAGCGTGTGGGGCGGTAGTGCGGCCAAGGTTGGCTCCCTGCAAGCCCAGTCGGTGTGGTTCGAGACCGGCAGCGCGTCCCGGATCCACCTGATCAGCGCGGACACCATGGCCGTGCCAGCGGCGATGCGGGGCACGACCCAATCCCTTCAGGCGCTGATCTCCCTTGACCAGAACAACGCCGGCGTCCTCCAGGCCGACGTCGCCACCACGGCCATCGCACGCGTCGAATTCGAAGAGGGCATCTACTGATGCCCGACTACAGCTACCGCTACTTCGTCCAGCACCTGCTGACCGGCCAGATCCTCGACGTCGATCTGCCGCTGTCCGACGTGGAGTTCGGGCTCGAACTGAACGGTCCCGGCTCCCTCACAGCCAAGCTGTCGCCCCGCTTCGCCCGCTCCCTGCCCGAGGCGGTGGACGAAGGCACCACCGCGCTGTACGTCGAGCACGGTGGCGTTCTGCGCTGGGGCGGCATCCTGTGGCAGGCCACCCCCCAGGAACGTACCCTCTCCCTGGAGGCCGCCGGCTGGTCCTCCTACCTCCAGCACCGCCACGACATCCACGGCGAGCTCGACGGGCGCGGCCCCTACGTGAATGCCGACCCCTGCAAAGTCATTCGCGACATCTGGGCCTACGCCCAGTCGCTCCCGGATGGCGACCTCGGCGTGAGCGTCGATCCGGTCACGTCGACGGCCAAGGTCGGCACTCCAGCCGAGCCCCTGCACTTCTCCTGGTGGGAAGACCCTGTCCTTGCCAACGCGGTCGACGACCTGGTCAAGGGGGACGACTCCCCGGACTACACCTGCGACACAGCCTGGAACCCGGAGGGCACGATCGTGCGCCGCCTGCGACTTGCCTACCCCCGCCTCGGCGCGCGTCGCAGCGACGTCTCCTTCGTCAGCGGCAACAACATCCTCGACGCCCCACCGGTGACGCGCAGCGCCGACGAGTACGCCAACACCGTCATTGCCACCGGCGCGGGGGAGGGCAGGGCCAAAGGGCGGGTCATCGACTCGGTCCGCGACGGGCGCCTACGCCTGGAGCAGGTCTTGGATCTCCCCGACGTCAAGGGCAGCGACATCCTCGCGCAGCGGGCACGCGCCGAGCGGACCCGCCGCCAGACCCGCGGCAGCGTCGAGCAGATCCGCATCCGCCCCGACCACCCCGCGGCCCCGCTTGGCTCATTTCAAGTCGCCGACGACGTGATGGTGATCGTGCAAACGAGTGGACCGACTGGTCGGGTTGGTGCCACATCACCGGATGGACGGTCCGCACCGGCGGCAGCGACGGGGAGACGGTCACCGTCGACTTGGCCCGCGCCGACAGCTTCCACTACGGCTCCGCAGCAGCCTGACCCCATCACCCCGAAAGGAGCCTTCTGTGCCCGACGACCTGCACCGGCTGGGTGCCGAGCTCGCCGACCTCAAGAGACGACTCGACCAGCTCACCCGCTCTACCCAACTCGGCTCCTCCTCCATCGAGAACGGCGCCATCCAGGTGTACGACGCCACCGGCTCTTTGCGCGCGGTGATCGGCCAGCAGCCGGACGGCACCTCTGGCGCCATCCCCGTCAACGGGCCGCCGCCGCCGGCCCCGAGCGCCCCGGTCGTCGCGCCGATCATCGGCGGGCTCACCGTCACCTGGGACGGCGGATGGGCTGAGGCCACAGCCGTCGGAGACCTGGCACGCATCCAAGTTCACATCCTGCCCTCGGCCTCCGCCGAGCCCGATCCGCGGAACCCGGACGCGACGATCGAGAGCCAGAGCGGCGCCAGCACTCCGGTTCTGTGCCGCTCGTACGACCCGGTCTGGCTACGGCTGGTCGCCGTCAACACCTCGGGCACACCCGGCCCTGCCAGCGCCGCGGTTCAGGGCACCCCGCGCCGTCTGGTCGCCACTGATGTGTACGAGGGCACCCTGACTGCCAAGGAGATCAAGGCCGGGTCGCTCACCGCGGACTCGATGGACGTGAACTCCCTGCGTGCCGGATTGTTCACCGCAGGGTCGGTCACTGCGGACATGCTCACCGCTGACGCCATCAACGGCAAGACGATCAAGGGCGTCCACATCATCGGCGTGCAGATCGACGGTGCGGTCCTGCGCACCGGTGACTCCGGCAGCCGCGTCGAAATCACACAGGTCCCGGCGTCCGCTACCCAGCCGACCACCGGCCAGGTCCGTCTGCTGTCGGGAGCGGCTACCGAGGTGTCACCCGCCGCCCTGTACTCCGCCTACGACGCCGCCACCAACAAGTCCACCCTGCGACTCCAGTCCGCCGAGCTGACGGCTCCCACGCCAGCAGGCGGCACCGCGCTCTTCTTCAGCGGCCTTCCGGTTTATCCCGGAGCATCGCTGTCCATGTGGTCCGAACCCAACAAGGGCCGCATGGAGATGAGCGCCACCGAGATCGCCAGCAACGCCCAGTCAACCCTCTTCGGTTCCCTGCCCTACGACCGCATCGACATCACCAGCGGCGGCACTATCAACGCTCGCGACCGGAACGACCAGCCCGCGGCCGTCTACTTCCACAACCGTTTCTTCGTCGACCCCAACGGCTGGATTGGCCTCTACAAACAGAGTTGGAAGACGCCGTCACTAGGTGCCAACTGGGCTCACTGGGGATCCTCGTTCGACCGAGTGGCCTACCGCATCTACCCGGACCGCACGGTCGGACTGCGCGGCATCCTCAAGCGCACGGCCAAGTCGGCTGCGGCCAACGGCGAGGAACTGTTCACGGTGCCGGCCGAAGCCTGCCCGACCAATTACATCCAGCAGTTCCCACTCGTCGTGATGCCAACAGGCACTCTGGGCACGGCGAGCGCACTGGTCAGCGTCAATCTCAACCCGGCGACCGGTGCAGTCACCTTCTCCAACATTTCTCAAGCCGCCAGCACCCAGCTGGCCACCGGCAATGGTTACGTCAACCTCAACATCCGCTACCCCATCGATTGAGCGGACGCCTCTCCACCGTCACGAGCGTTCGGCCGATAATTCGGCGAGGAGCCAAGCAGCCGTAGACTGCTTGGTGGCGTGGGGCCACCGTGTTGAGGAGTGCCGTGTCCGCGCCGACCCAGGACCCCACCCCGTGGGAGCTGCTGCGTGCCATGCAGCAGATGCGTGATGACCTACGCGCCGACTTCGCGGTCTTCACCGACCGGTTGACGGAGATGGTCACCAAGATCCAGTACGACGCTGACCGGCGCACGGTTGATCTGCGGCTCAAGGCGCTGGAGAGTGAAGTCGCCGCGGTACACAGGGATCGGGACCGGGAGCGCCAGGAGGCGCGGGCCAACCGGCGGTTGGCCGTCACGGCACTGATCGCGCCCGTCATCGTAGGTGTGCTCGTCGCGGTGCTGGCTGCTCAGCTCGCCCAGTAACAAACACCCATATGGCGCGGGGGAGAAGCAGGAACGCGCCCCATGGCAACACCCCTTACGTCCAGTCAGGCCCTGTCCGCACTGCGAGCCGCTGGCCTGAACGTTGTCGAAGTCAGGGACTGGAAGAACCACAACCGAGCAGGCCACGGAGCCTGGGGCCGATGAACGGTGTCGTGATCCACCACACCGGCGACTACTCCAGCCAGTCCCAGATGGTCGACCTCTGCTACACCGGCTACTCCGGCCTGCCGGGCCCGCTGTGCCACACCGTGATCGACAAGGCGGGCACCTGTCACATGGTCGGTTGGGGCCGCGCCAACCACGCCGGCCTCGGCGATGACGACGTCCTCCAGGCCGTCATCGACGAACGGGCCCTGCCCGCCGACAACGAGGCGAACACCGACGGCAACAGCCGCTTCTACGGCACCGAGCTGATCAACTCGGGTGACGGCAACGACTCGTGGCCCGAGGCCCAGGTGGACGCCGCAGCCCGATGGGCCGCCGCACTGTGCCGCGCGCACGGCTGGAGCGAGCGGTCCGTGATCGGCCACAAGGAATGGCAGCCCGGCAAACCCGACCCCTCCTTCTCCATGAACGACTTCCGCGCTCGCGTCGCGCGTTACCTCAAGGGCGGCTCCTCGGGCGGAAAGCCGACGCCAGCCGCCCCGGCGTTCCCCGGCACCTCGGCGTTCGGGGAAGGCAAGGTCAACGACTCGATCCTTTCCTGGGCCAGCAGCTCGTACGTAAGGGATACGGCCGCCGCTACAAGGTCGGTCCCTCCCGCGACTGGGGCGAGGCCGACCGCCAGAACACCGAGGACTTCCAGCGCGCCCAGGGCTGGACCGGATCCGACGCCGACGGCTACCCCGGCCCGGAACCTGGCGCCGGCTCTTCAGCTGACCCCACCCCTTGAACAAGGAGAACCGCATGAATGTGTACGCCTCACTGCTGCGCACGGGTGTGCCCGCCGCGGTCGGCTGGCTCATCGCCGTGGCCCTGCGCCACGGCATCGACCTTGACGAGACGGCCGTTACCGGAGTCCTCACGCCCGTGGCCACGTTTGCCTACTACGGGATCTTCCGTTTCGCCGAGGAGCACCTGTCGCCGCGCTTCGGCTGGCTCCTGGGTTACGCGCGGGCGCCGAAGTGTGAGGCGGCCTCGTAATCGCTTCCGCGGTGCTGACTGTAAGAGTGTAGGGGAGTTCTGGACACGTGGAAGAAGGCCCGCGCTTATTTCACGTGATCCAGCAGACGGTAAGAGATAGCTCCGTAGGGGAGACGTTGAGTTCGCTGCCCCACGGAGCACGCAACGTGCATCACTCCTGGCCTGCCGTTTGGGTGGGCGGGGCCTAGAGGTCAACTTGAAGGTCCGCACAGTTTAGTCTTCAGTGACGTGACGCGATCAGCCGGATTTTGAAGCGGTGCTGGATGGTCAGGACTGCTTAGAAAGACGAAAACCGGCGTCACACAAAACATCTGGGTCGTCAGTGAAACATATTGATGCGCCGGAATTGATTACGTTCACGCGTACGTCACACCCACCTTGCCGAATATTGTTGAACGTCAGCCCGATGGTGCTACCCGATTTGGCGGAATCCGAGACTGCATCGCCAAACTTGGTGGGCTGGAAGAATCCCCACGTGCCCGATGCGTCAGACTTTGGGCAGTCCTTAAAGAGCGACGAAAGTCTACCCAGCCGGGTTGAACTAAATGTCCCATCGCTTTTGAACGTAACCTTCCCCCCGTCTGTTCCTGACCAGATTCCGACGATACTAGAGTATTCCACCTTTGCGCTCTCCTCCCCCCGTCCACAACCTGCCAGCATCCCGGCGGTAAGGAGCATGGAGAAGAGGGAAAGCTTACGAACGCTTACATTCTTCATTGGTTTCTCACAGTGATCACAGTGCCGGGGGTCGTCCTGAGTGAGCGGCCCCCGGCAGTCTGGCAGCTTCGCCCTACGGAACTCGACAGTCTAGCGGAATATCTTCCTGCCAGGAGAAGTTCTCTTCCACCTTCTGCCCGAAGGTTCCCTCGAACAGTGGGTTCCAGCTACGAGGTATGACGTGGGTGGCTGAATTCCAGTCCGATAGGTTATGTGCAGTGAACTGTACTCGGGCCACGCCATTTCTCGGGTCGACTGATTTTATTTGCGCCGTACCCGAATATGATCCCAAGAAGGCGTCAGCATAGTTGCTAGTTCCGACTTTTCCGTTAGTGAGGACCCCCGCCACGTCCGAGATGGCGCCGCGGATCGAATTGGCCTTATACCACGGGCTGTTGGGCTCCGGCCCCTTGTCTTGGAAAGAGAACTGGTAGGCCTTCTTCGCGTAGGAGGAGCTCATCCCCTTGGAGGCGGCTTCCGCGCTGAGCATGTACCTGATGGCCGATATCGTGTCATCCGAGGCAAGGGTTGCAGTGAAGGCATCGCCACCCCTGAAGGTCTGCTTTGCCGAGAGCGGGAAGTCGCCTCCCCACAGCCACCCCAAGAAGAGTGCCCTGGACGTCTCCCATTGATTGCCATGTTCAGGGTCTTCGACAATTCCCAACGGAACTGTGTCTGCGTGGACGTAGTCTGAGAGTGTTCCGTTTCCGAGGCTGAAGAGCGGCCGCGGAAGGGGGGTGTAGTACAGAACCGGCTTATTAGTTTTGGGGAAGTCACTGTAGGTGCTTCCCCAGGTTTCTCCGGAAAATATATCCGGCGCCTGGTGGGACTCGATGAAGTTCTCTTGTTCCCCGCAGGTCAACCCCTGGACGCACGAAATGCGAGCCTGCCCAGTGGGGTCGGATGAGGTAATGGGGTTGTTGTTGCTGTACGTGTAGCTATTCAGGGACTGGGGGTCGTCGAGTGCCATCAGCGGGTCGCCGCTGATGAAGCGGCCCAGGGAAGGGTCGTATTCACGGGCACCAAGGTGGGTAAGGCCTGTGGCCCCGTCCATGGTGCCGCCCACGAACCCCTTGTCCCCGCTCCATCCGGCGGGCTGGTTGCCGCGTGGCGCACCGAAGATGGTGGACTTGCGGCGGCTGACGACCTGGGTCGCGTCGGCGGCGACTTGAGTGGTTCCTGTGCCGTGATGGTCACTGAACAGGAACGCGAGTTTGCCGCCGGTGCGCATGGCGATGGTCTTGCCGCCGGTGCTGTAGTACCGAGTTCCGGTGATGGCTCCGGCCTTCTTAAGGAGCAGTTCATTGCCGTTCGGCAGGTAGAGCGTTGTGCCTGCACCGTCGCGCCGGATGAGGCGCTGGCCTTCGGCGTCGTACAGGTAGCTGGTGGTGCTGGCGCCCTGGGCGACGGACTGAAGGCGGCCCTGCTGGTCCCAGGCGAGGCTCTGCGTGACGCTGCCGATGGTGCGGGTCTGGGTGTTACCGCTCTTGTCGTAGGAGTAGGTCTCATCGTGGGCGTTGGCGCCGGCTTGGGTGACCTTGGGCAGGGCGTGGCTGCCCGCAAGGGGGGACGTGTAGGCGCGGGTCGTGTCCGAGGTGGGCCCGGAGGCTGTCGTGTGCTGTGTTTCGGACTTGCGGTTGCCGATGGCATCGTAGGTGTAGCTGGTCCAGTACGCGTCCTGTCCGCCAACCACTGAGCTCGATGGGGCGGCGGTGCAGGTGTTGCTGGTGCTGGTCCAGGATTCCGTGATGCGTTTCAGCGCATCGAGGTTGACACACTGGGTGTCGGTCGTCCGGGCCGCGTCCTGACCTACCGATGCGGACAGGGCGGTTATGTTGCCGGCCTGGTCGTAGGTGTAGTGGCTGTCCTCGATCCTTTGCGGCGCCGTGTCTTTGTCGAGGTAGGTGTCAGTGAGCACGCCTGTGTGCTCGTCGTAGGTGTTGGAGACACTCAGGCCTTGCCCGAGGGCGCCGTACTTCTCGATTTGATTGCGCCCGTAGTGGTCGTAGGTGACGTCGGCGACGAGGGCATCGGTGCCCGTGCCCATCAGAGCCAACAAGCCGGACCCGCGGGTGTATTTGGTGGTGACCGTCTCCGCAGGCAGTCCTCCGATGGCGGGCTGCTTGGTCCACATGACCTGCCCGGAGTTGGGGTTATAGGAGGTGGTCCATTTATACGTGCCGGCCAGGGAGCCCTCGCTGTCAGGGATGGTGACTTGTGTATTCACAGGCTGATAGAGCCCGTTGTACGTGGTGATTGCCGACTCGTATGCCTTGCCGCCTACATACTCGGTGGACTTCGAAGGGTATCCCTTGGCGGTGGCGTCGTACTCCCAGGTGGACAGGACCGTACTGCCCTGCTTCAGGGAGGTGCGTCGGCCTAGAGCGTCGTAGTCGGTGTGCAGGGTGATGCCACGGGCATCGGTTGTGTCAGTGGGGCGGTCCCCCTGGTCGTAGGCGGTCTTGGAGATTCCCTTGTCCGGGTCGTTCACCTCAGTCTCGCGCCCGCGAAAGTCGTAGGTGTAGGTCCACTGGGCACCCGATGGGTCGGTGAGATGCTGCAGTTTGCCTTGCTTGTTGTAGCTATAGAGCGTGGACTGGCTGCTGGTGCGCGCGACGTCGGTGTACTCCTTGAGCTCGGTAGTACGGCCGAGTGCATCTACTACGGTCGTGGTGGCCGTGCTGCCGACGGGCGGAACGACCGTAGTCGTGTCGCCGCTATAGGCGGTGGCGGTGCGCTTGGTCTCATCTCCAAATTTCTTGGAGATCACTGCGGTCGTGCGACCGGCTCCGTCGTACACGGTGTCGGTGGAGGCCGGATACTTCAATTCCTGGCCCGTGACCAGTACCGGCTCTGCAGCCCCATCGGTGTAGAAGGTTCCTGAGGACCGCCAGGCAAGGCCGCGCGTGTCGTAGAAAGTCTCCGTCACCAGGCGTCCGGTGAGGTCCGGCGACCTCTCCTGCGTCTCCCTCGGACGCAACAGCCCATCGTAGAACGCGTAACTGGTCTTGTACTCCGAGTCTTGGTTGAGCGATCTGGACGTCACGATGTTCGCGCCGTCATTACGGATCAAGTAATCGAACGCATAGTTCGGGGAGTCGGGATACATGGTGGCCGAACGGGTCGGCAGCCACACCTTGCTCACCCTGCCGAGCGGGTCATACGCGGTGGTAGAGACCTTCCCGTTGGCGTCGGTGACTTGGGTCGGCTGCCCACGGAGAGGATCGAATACCGTCGTTACTGTGTGACCGAGAGGGTTGGTAACCGTGCTGCTGCTGGCAGCTTCGCCTACGGCCGGTGTGTAGGTGGTGGTGGTCACCTTCCCGTAGGCGTCCGCCGTGGCCAAGGGACGGCCATACATGTCGTAGCAGAGTTGATTCTTGGCCAGGCCGCAGAGACTGGGGGTAGAAGACACAGTGTCACTGCCGTCGCCCTGGCCGTTGAGCTTCCCGGTCTTAGTCAAGTCCCCCTTGGTGGGGGCTGCACTCAGGGCTCCATTGTCGTAGTACATCTGCATGTCATTCAGCACGTCCGCAGGACGACTTGCGGTGCTGTTGCAGGCTACAGCGACAGTTTCGGTGCGGGAGACCTTGTTCAGGAACCACGTGTTGGTGTTTCGGGCGTAGCTGGTGGTGGTGCACTTCTCGTCACCAGTCTTGCTGGTATCGCCAGCTTCTGAGGTCCAGTCGACCATGCCGTAGCCGTCATAGTGCCGCGTCAGTTCGGTAACGCGGGTGCCGCTGCTGATGGCGGTACGGGTGGACTCCTTCTCCGTTCCCGTCATATAGCTCTCGAGGTCAGACAGCCCAGCCCGGGGACGACTTGCGGTGGCGGCGGAGCGCCAAGGGGTATACGAAGTCGCGGATATCAGCTTGCTGGTGTCGTCACCGTTATAGGTGGCGGTCTCACGCTGCATGCCTGCGAATTGGTCGCGGTCAGTGACCGCGACGTCAGCGGAGTCTGCGACGTCCTTGCCGTCGAGGCCGCGGAAGTAGCGGGTCTCGGAGAGGGTCTTCGGATCGTTGGCGGCACCGGTGCGGGTCTGCACCCGCTCGTAACCGCGTGCCACCGAGTAGCTGCGGTCCTCCGGCTTGGTGAACTCGTCGGCACTTTTCACCCAGGCGGCTCCGCCCAGGTAGGAGTAAGACGTCACCTTGTCCGGGGTGTCGGCCAGATTGTCTCCTTCGAACACCTGGGTAGTGACATAGGAGTTGAACCAGTCCTGCTTGGCGGTACCGCCTTCGTACTCCCACTTCACGGGGTAACAACGGGTCGTATTAGACCCGTCCGCCGGGGGCAGGCTGCTGGCTGTGCAGTCCGGCGCGGAGTAGTTCACGGCGATGGTGCCGCCGGACTCAGTGGTGATCTGCGAAAGGCGCAGGCGTACGAACGGGGCTAGCCCATCACCCAACTTGTCCACGCGGTTCGGTAGTTGCACCGAAGCGAACGTAACCGGCGGCAGACTCGCTGTGCCTCCTGCCTTACCGGTGCGGGTGATCGACTCGAGCCACATGGGGGTGGATATGCCGTCGCCGGATGCGGGGAACCCTTGCTTCAGCAACCAGGAGTCGACGTCTTTGTACACGCCGCCGACCAGAGCCTTGGTGGTGATCGAGGTCAAGCGTTTGCGGGACCAGAAGGTCGGGGTGGTCTGGTCTTTGCACTCAGCGGCGCCGTCCTTGCAGTACAGGTCGAACGGTGTATCGGGCCAGTTTGCCTTGGTCGTGTCGTCGAAGGTGTCGCACGTGGTCAAGCAGCGCTCGGAGACGTCGAACTTGACTCGACCCATGGCATTTGCACTGTAGACGCTGTCGGATCGCAGACCGTAGTCGATGTGGTCCAGCCAGCCACCCCGGACGTACGGGGTCGGCGTCGCCTTGCCCGTCGTTTCGGATACGTCGCGGCCATAGTTGTTGGTCTCGGTGTTCCAGTAGTAGGCCATTGCGTTGTTGTGAACGTCGACGACGTAGTCGAGCTGCCAGCGCCAGGCCTGCTGGCACCAGGCCGAGGCGAAGGAGGCGTTGTAGCAGGGTTCACCGGCCTGGTTACCGAACACGGGTACGGTCCAGGTCGAGTTCGTGGCTGGTGTGGATGAGTCCTTCCAGCCGGGGAGGTGGTTGAGCCCGAAAAAGTACTGGGTGCCATCCGTCGTGGTGACCTTCCAGTGCTCACCGTCGTTGTCGCCGTTCGAGGCCCCGGTGAGCTTCTCAACCTTTTCCCCCGAGTCCTTCGCCGGGTGCCAGCCTTTGTCCTGGTCGTAGACCAACTCGGTCGACTTGCCGCCGAGCGACATCGTGGCGTTGTCGCTAAACCAGCACAGATCACCGACCTTGGTGGTGTTCGTGCCGCCGGTCTTGTCGTCATTGCAGGGCTTGTAACGGCGCTCGATGAAGCCGGGGTCCAGTGACCAGCCATCGCCTGCCCAGGACGGCTGGCTGTTCGAGACAGCAGTACGGCCGTCCACTGACTGGGAGTTGTAGGCAAGCGAGAGGCTGGGCTTCGGCCCGCCAGGCACTGCCGGAACACCGATCGGGTATGACCAGCTGAATGCGCCAGTCGCACTGCCAGCCGTCCACGACCCGGAAGACTGCAGCGAGGTTGCCCTGTAGTCGCCCGTGGGCCCGGAGTTACCCGCTGTAGCGGCCAGCACCAACGCACGAGACGCCGTCGCCGTGAATGCGGCTGGAGTCCGAGGTGAGGAAGATGCTGATGCAGGGACATCCACGGTCGCGGTCAGCGTGCGTGCCTGTGAGTTGTTCGTTGTGGTCGCGAGCGGTCTACCGATCTGGCACTCTGCCTTTTCTGGCGTGGTCATAGCGCAAGAGGGCAGTTGCACCAGTCGGAGCCGAGATGCCCAGTCTCCGCCGTAGGCGCGCTCGAAGGCTGAGTAGTCCACCTCAATCTGCGCCGTGCCAGGCCCGATGGCAGCCCGATCCGTGCGGCTGACCGACAACAGCAGGCCGTCGACACCTGCCTTCTGCGTGGTGGACCGGTCCGCCACCGTCACCTTGACCTTGGACGGCCCGGAACCCGGCCGACCAGGCGCACTGGCGATGGATACAGGCAGCGTACCCGCCCGCTTCTTTCCACCCGTGGGGGCGGTGGCGCCCATCGCGGAGTTCGCCCCGCGTCCGAGCGTGTCTGAGGAACTCACAGTGCCGGCGCCCGTGAGGTCGACCTCGGCGGAACCCGCAGTCGGCCAGGTCACCTTCGGCTGTTTCCATGGGGTAACGGTGGCGGTTTCAGGCCGCTTCACCCCGCCTGAACGAACCTTCTCAACAGGCACAGCGGCAGGTTGCTTCAACGAGGGCCTCCGAGGCCCGGGCTCCTTCCCCGCGGCCGCTGCCGAAGCCGTCGGCAACACCCCCGTCATGACTGCGGCAGCTAGTGAGACTGCCAGTACACGCATGCCGAAACGGCTCACGCCCCACCCCTCGAGCTAATTCAAAAACGACCGACGGAGGGTAGCAGTTCACATAAAATAGGTGTCAAGGTGGCGTACCTAACTCGGCTAGATTTGGTAAAGGAAATGTGCACAACTCCGGCAAAAACCCTCGGTAGGTTTCCGGCTGGCGCGGAAGCGGGCTGGTCAGGAGGTTGCCGAGCGCCCCCTGCGTGTCCGTTTTGAGTCAATAAAGAAGAGATAAGGGTGCTCTGTCGACCGTAAAAAGATCCCCGGTACTATCGCTTAGCCCGACCGCCTTCATCGCCTCGTCGCGGGTTATAGAGTTCCACTCGTTTTCCTGACATGAAAAGGATTGGTGCGATGCACACACACAGGGCGGCGGCCCGGCCTGGAAGAGGTCGACGGACGCCTGCGATAGCAATGGCTTTGGCAGGGGCACTCGTTGTTCCTGCCCTGGCTGCCTGGCCACTTTCCACGGCGACACCGGCTACCGCAGCAGAGGCTGCGGATCCGGTGACGGATGGTTCCCTGAGCGAGGAGGACAATGCACTGCAACTGGCCAAGTCTGCTGGGGAGCCGTATGAGTTGACGTCGGCGCGGACGGAGTCGTCGGACACGTGGGCGCTGCCCGACGGGACGTGGAAGGTCAAGCGGTACGGCACACCGGTACGAATGCTGCGAGACGGGGCCTGGATTCCGACCGATCCGAGTCTCGTGTTCGCCTCCGATGGCAGCGTGGCACCGAAGGCGTCAACGGTGGCAGTCACGTTCTCCGGAGGCGGCAGTGCTCCGTTGCTGTCGGGGGTGAAGGATGGGCGGGCGCTGACCCTGAGCTGGCCCAAGCCGCTGCCGAAGCCAACGCTCAACCAGAACGTAGCCACCTACGCCGAGGTGCTGCCGGGGGTGGATCTGCAACTGAAGGCCGAGGTCGAGGGATTCTCCCAGCTGCTGGTGGTCAAGACCGCGGCAGCGGCGAAGAATCCCGACCTCGCCTCGCTCAAGTACACATTGGGGACGGTCGGGCTGAACGTGTCCACTGACGCGACGACGGGTAGCCTCACCGCGGTCAACCCCGCTGGAGAGACCGTATTCACCAGTCCGACCCCACTGATGTGGGACTCCACCACTGCCACCTCCGCCCCTTCCGGTCTCGCTGTCAAGTCGGCCCTGGCGCCCGCTGCAGACGCCGCTGGCGCCGCTGACGCGGGGGAGACGCCTGCGGACGCGTTCGATCCGGCGGCAGGCGCAAGGGATGCCCAGATGCCGACCACGGTCTCTGGGAGCACGCTGGAGATCAAGCCGGACCAGCAGCTGTTGACTGGAGCGGACACCAAGTACCCGGTGTTCATCGACCCATCGTGGGCCTGGGGGCAGCGGCAGAACTGGACCCGCGTCTACCAGAAGTATCCCGGGACCTCCTTCTGGAACGCCAAGGATGTGGTGCGGGTTGGTTACGAGAACGAGACGAACGGCCTCTCGCGGTCCTTCTTCCAGATGGACACCTCCAACATCAAAGGCACCCAAGTCAAGTCCTCCACGTTCCGGATCAGAAACGTATGGTCGTGGTCATGCCAGGCCCGCCCTGTGGAGCTGTGGAGCGTGGGGGGAATCTCGTCGAAGACGACCTGGAACAACCAGCCTGCCAAGTACAACAAGCTCTACACGGTCAACGATGCCAAGGGCTGGCAGGGCAGCGACGACTGCCCCGCGGGCAACCTGGAGTTCGACGCCACCGCCAAGGTTCGGGAGGCTGCCTCGAAGAACTGGGCCAGCCTGAACTTGGGCCTGTATGCGAGCGACGAGAAGGACACCTTCGGCTGGAAGAAGTTCGACCCGAAGACCGCGACACTGGAGACCGTCTACAACAACCCGCCCAGCACCCCCAGCGGGCTCGGCACCAGCCCCCGCACCTCGTGCGCGAGCGGAGGGCTGATCGGCAATACGCGGGTCAGTATGTATGCAAAGTTCGACGATCCGGACGGCGGCAACCTGACAGCCCAGTTCCAGGTCTTCCCGTCCGGTAGCACGACACCCATTCCCATGTCGGTTCCGGCGGCCAAGGGTAAGGTTTCCACCTGGGCCGTGCCCGACGACACCCTGCCGACTGGCGGCTACACCTGGCGGGCTCGGACCGTGGACTCCGACGGGGCCGCCTCCGCGTGGTCCGAGACCTGTAAGTTCTCCGTCGACCGCACCCGGCCCAGCAAGCCGCCGGTGATCTCGTCGAGTGATGGCAAATTCCCCAATGGCGAGGCAGGCTGGCCCAGCCCGACTGGCAAGGCCCATGACACCGGAACCTTCTCCTTCGCCTCCAACGGCGTCACCGACGTGGCCAAGTACGTCTGGTGGACTGACTGCAACGCCCAGATCCGGGAAGTCGACCCTGGCATCCCGGCGTCCGTACAACCCCCCGGATACGGCCCGCACTTCGTGTACGCCTACAGCGTGGACAAGGCCGGCAACCGTTCGGACATTGCCACCTATGTCTACTACGCCAACCGTAACAAGGACCGGGACGCCCTCGGAGACTTGAACGGCGACGGCAATCGAGACATCTGGAGCGTCGACTCCAACGGCACTCTGCTCACCTACGCCGGGCAGGGTAATGGCCAGTTCGCTGCTGCCACCAATGGTGGCAACTCCTTCGACGGCGCCCAGGTCGGCTCCGCTGGCGGTTGGACGCAGGAGAACTACAACGACCTCGTTGCTCTGGAGAACAACACGGCCGATAAGAGAAAGGGCCTCTGGGTCTACCCCAACAATGGAGAAGGTGCCATCGGCGGCAGCGACAGGAAGCCTCTGTCTGTCAACTGCCCCGACAAGAATCCTGACTTGGGCTGCGACTTCGGCGATGACTGGAACGGCGACGACCACTGGCACGACGCAGACCAGATCGTCACCCCCGGCGACATCAACAACGACCCACAGCACAACCCCGATCTGCTAGTCAAGGAGGGCAGGCAGCTGTGGGCCTACTACGGCAGTCGCAGTAGCCTCACGCTCGACAACGACGGCGGTCCCGTTCTGGTCGGCAACGGCGACTGGGACAAGTTCACCGTCATCGCCCCCGGCGACCTCAACAACGATGGAATCCCTGACCTATGGCTGCGCGACAACAACAGCGGTGACATCTACCGCAGTTACGGAAGGAAGGACCCCAACACCGGCAAGCTCGACCCCACCACCTGGGGCAACGCCCTGGAGCGCGTGAAGATAGGAAGCGGGGTACCCGCCAGCACCTTCCCGACGGTCGGCTCCGTCGGCGACATCAACGGTGACGGACTGCCCGATCTGTGGGCCCGTAAGACCGACAACACCGTGATCGGCTGGCAGGGCAAAGCCCCTGGCAGCGACGGCAACTCCTTCGGGACCTCCTTCGTGATCGACGGCGTCACCGGTGGCACCCGGATCCCAGCTGGCACCACTCTCGCCTCCGGGAAGTCCTTCACTTCACGGTCGGCCAAGCTGACCATGCAGACCGACGGCAACCTCGTCATCACCTCCAATGCCGACAAGGTCCTGTGGTCGACGAAGACCAGCGGAAATCCTGGCGCCACGGCTGCCATGAACACGGACGGCAACCTCCGTGTCTACACGGCCGACGGCACCACCAAACTCTGGGGCACCGACCTCGATGCGACGAAAACCCCGGGACTCACTGCAGGCGGCTACGCCCTGCTCCAAGACCGCGGCAACCTCGTTGTCTACAACATCAAAAGCCAGGCGTTGTGGTCCAGCGGAACCCACATCCGCCACGACTACAACGGCGACGGGCGCAGCGACATGGCGTCCTGGTACAACTACAGTGACGGGCACGCCGCGTTCCAGTCGTTCCTGACGAACTCGGACGGCACGTTCAACGCGCCGTTCGGTTCATACAGTTCGGGTATCGGCAGCTGGAATGTGGACAAGATGCGGTTCGCGACAGGTGACTACAACGGGGACGGCCGCGGAGACGCGGCGATGACCTACGACTACGGCGGCGGCCTGATGAAGGTGTTCACCGCCTTCGGCAAGCCGGACGGCGGCTTCCAGGCCCCCGTTGTCTCCTACACCTCCGCCAAGGGCAGCTGGTACTCCGAGAGCATGAGTCTCCAGTCGGGTGACTTCAACGGCGACGGCCGTGACGACCTCGCCATCTGGTATTCCTACGCCGACGGATCCGACCGGCTGTTCACCCTCACCGCCGATGTCCGCGGCGGCTTCAACCCGCCCTTCGAAGGCAACGCGATGCCCGCCGGATGGTGGGACGTGAAGAAGAGCAAGGCCGTGACGGGCGACTTCAACGGCGACGGCCGTGACGACATCGCCGCTCTCTACGGCTACGGCGACGGCACCCTCAAGATGCACACCTTCCTTGCCAGCCCCACCGGCGCCTTCCAGCCGGACCTCACCTCCTGGGGCAGCACCATCACCTCATGGGGCGACTGGAACCGCACCTACCTCCAGGCCGGCGACTTCAACGGCGACGGCATCGACGACATCATCACCTGGTACGACTACACCGACGGCAGCGACGCCATGCACACCCTGGTCGCCACCAGCAACCGCGACGGCAAGTTCAACACCCCTACCCAGGCCTGGAAATCCGACCCCGGCAACTGGGACCACAACCACATGATGATCACCACTGGTGACTTCAACGGCGACGGACGCGACGACGTCGGCGCCATGTACGGCTACAGCGACGGCACCAGCCGCATGTTCACCTGGACCACCAAGCCTGACGGCACCCTCAACGGCGCTTCCCCCGGCTACTCCTTCAACACCCCAGCAAACTGGAGCTACGCAGCCAACACTGTCCTTAGGCCCTACAACTAGCCGAACCGATCAGTGCCACGTCCCCGCCCGGACGTCTACACCGTGGTGGGCCGTGGCATGCCCCCATCGATGGGGCAAGCGCCCTGGCTATGAGCGCCGCAGCCATCTGTGGCGAGTAGCTGCACGTCGGCTGCCCACCAGGCGCCATCGCGATGAGCGTGTCGTCTTCGTCTTGCTTGTAAGTGCGCGAGGTGCCTTGAGAACGAGCGCCGCCGTAGTGGCGGATCGAGAAACGGCCCAATCAGGAAACGGTCCCGTGTCGACGGTGATGCTGGTGTGGTCGTGACTGTCTGCCAGCGAGCCTGAGGTCTCTTCAAGGCAAAAGGGGAGGGCCCCACAATGTGGGCCCTCGACCTCTTGGAGCACTCACCGTAACTGGATCCGCCAGGGGTGCGAACTCCCCGCCCCTCCTTGGTTACAATCTATGTGCACGAGTGTGGGGACCGGGAGGCGATGGAGTGGCAGGCGAGGACAGGCCGGCGGCGAGAAAGCCGTACCTGGCTGGTGGGGCGGAGTTCGCTGCGCTCTACAACGTGAAGCGGCTCCAGGTCAGCCAGTGGATCAGCAGGGACCAGACGCTCGGTTACCGATACGCCAAGATCATCAGTGGCTCGCCCTACTGGCTGCTCCAGTTCGTGAAGGGCTTCGGCGAGACCACGCCCCGCCCCAAGCATCTCAACGAAGCTGAGCTCGCCCGCCTGGTCAAGGAGCAGGACCCGGGATATTGGGTTGGCGAAGTCGACCAACTCCCGCCGCTGGTAGGCCAGACGGAGCTGGTGGCCCTGTTCGGGCTGCCGTCGACTGCGTTGCTCCGGAAGGCTGTGACCACCGGTCGCCTTCGCCCCTCTGACTACACGCTCTCCGGTTCGCCGATCTGGCTGCTTGAGTCGGTGGTCGAGGATGCTCCGGCGCTTCAGCAGGGCGCGCGCACCGTCGACTGGTCGCTCGATGGCGGTGTTCTTGCGGCTCTTCGTACGGGGACCTATGACGGCCCGGGGGCGAGGATTATCCCGCGCGGTCCTGCGGCGAAGCAGGCCAAGTAGCCTTGTTTTCATCGCTAGTTGATGTTGATCTAACCCCCGTATGCATATAAAATAGAAGCACACTCGATGGGGGTG
This sequence comes from Streptomyces sp. NPDC048361, assembly GCF_040651795.1. Lineage (NCBI taxonomy): Bacteria > Bacillati > Actinomycetota > Actinomycetes > Kitasatosporales > Streptomycetaceae > Streptomyces > Streptomyces sp. NPDC048361. The sequence continues at coordinate 47,846 of NZ_JBEZKW010000006.1, read as the reverse complement.
TGTCTCTATTCCTTTGGGGGTTGCCGTGCGCCTGACCGTTACTGCCGCATGGCGCCGCTCGCGCGGGCCGCCGACGCTTGCGGCCACCGTTGCCGATCGACATTCTTCACGCCCGCAGATAGATTCCAACACTCCAGAGTGTTCGCACTATCTCTGAGGGGGGACTTTGCCGACTCAGCAACAACCGTTGTTCGGCCTCGAAGACATCCAGCTCGTACGCCATCCCGAAAACGTCCGTGACCTGACCATCCAGCAGCGGTTCGAGGCGTTCCACGCCCTCAACCCCTGGGTGCTCCGACAGCTGACGGTGATGACGGCGGACTGCGCACAGAAGGGGTTCAGCCGCATCGGGATCGGGATGCTCTTCGAGCTCCTGCGCTACCGATACGGCGCCGCGACCCGCGGCGACGAGTTCGCGCTGAACAACGACTACCGCTCCCGGTACGTCCGGCTCCTGCTGGCCGAGCACCCGGAGTGGACCCCGCTCTTCGAAGTCCGCGCCCTGCGTGCGGACTGACACGACCTCTTGGAGCCATACCGTGAACGCACCCGTGGGCGCCGGAAAGCCGCCCGCCGTCAAACTCAAGACCCGCAAGCCGACCGGCATCGTCCCGTGGCCCCTCCTCCTCATAGAGGGAGAGGAAGGCGCCGGCAAGACCTACTCGGCGGCTTAGTTCTCCAGCAGCGACCGCATCGGTCAGATGTACTGGATCGACCTCGACGAGGGTTCGGCCGACGAGTATGCGGCCATCGATGGCACCGACTATTTGATCATCGAGCACGACGGAACCTACCGGGACATCCTCGAACAGGTTGAAGCCGTGCACGCTGAAGCTCGGCGTGCGGCGGCAGCCGGGGAACCGCCGGTCGTGCTCACCATCGACTCCGGGTCCGCTCTGTGGCGGATGCTCACCAACTGGACGTACGAGCGAGGTCGCAGGACGCTGAAGAACCGTGCGCTGCTGCGGGATGACCCGGACGCGGCGTACGACATCGGCCTGTGGAACGACGCGCTGGAGCGGTGGAACAGGATCATCTACCTGCTGCGCACCCTGCCGGGCATCTCCATCGTCCTGGCGCGAGGCAAGCAGGTCAGCGCGACGGACGACAACGGTCAGCCGATCCGGAACATGAGCGAGTGGAAAGTCTCGGCTCAGAAGGATCTGGGCTTCGACTCGACGTGCTGGGTGCGGATGAAGCGCGGTGCTGAGCCGCAGGTCATCAAGGTCCGGTCGTTGCGGGTCCGTGTCGAGCAGAAGAAGCCGCTGACGCTTCGGGACTTCAGCATCGAGGACCTGGTCTTCAACAAGCTCGGCTGCTCTGTCGAATCCCAGCCGCGCATCATGCCCGCGCCCGCCGGTGACCGGGTTCAGCCGTGGCTGACCCGCATCGCCGACCTGAAAGACAAGGAAGCTCTCGCCGCACTGTGGCGCTCAGTTCCCGACCCCGCCAATCGCCTCGGCCGGGAAGAGATCGCCACAGTCCGGGCCGCCGCCGAGCAGCGGGCGGCCGAACTGGACAACCCGAACCCGGAGATGGGCGAGGGCCCGCTGAGCGACGCCGACAAGCTCCGTGCCGCCGCCAAGCGGAAGGCCGCCGAGCAGGACGCGGACGCCGAGCAGTGACCGGCCCGCACTCATCTCTTGGAGGACTCCCATGTCTGTAGTCACCATCGTTGACGGCGTCGCACCTTCTATCTGGGACGCCGCTCATGACGTCGACGCCCGCCGCCCCCGCTCCTTTCAGACACAGCTCGGCGCATCCGACACCGTGTGCGGCCGACGTGCCGCCTACATCCTGCACGGCACCACCCCGACTGATCACGCCGACAAGCGGGCCGCGATCCTCGGCACTTTCATCCACTTCGGCCTGCTGGAGTCGGCGCGCACTGAGTACGGATGGCTGGTTGAGCGCAGCGTGCAGGACCACTTGATCCGGGGGCACGTCGATGTCGTCCAGCTTGATGCGGCGACAGCCGCACGCCTGCCCTGCCCGGCACAGACCTGTGATACCCGCCGACGTGCTCACCGTGGAGGACGTGAAGACGAAGTCGACCTATCTGTGGGACCGGGTCCTGCGTTATGGCGCCACGGCCGCCGAACTGCGGCAGGTGTATCTCTACGCTGGCGCCCTGCACGAAGAGGGCTTCGAGGACGTCCCCGGTCAGCGGTACCTGTCGCGCCTAGGGCCCCTCTGCATCGGTCGCATCCGCTTCCGTTTCATCAACCGCGACAGCGGGGCGGAACACATCCAGGAGATCGAATTCGATCCACAGCGTGCTGCCGAGGCCCAGTGGTGGGTTGAGCGCGTGCGCGAGACCACCGTCCCCGAGGAGATACCGCGCGACTTCGACGGGCCAGGCCTCGACGCAATCTGCGACTACTGCCCGTTCCGATCCCTGTGCTGGCCGGGGACAGCCCCGGGCATCCCTGAGCAGACTGCCCTCATTCACAACGATGCCGACCGCGAGCAGGCGCTCCTCGACTACGTGAAGGGACACGAACTCGCCAGCGACGGCGACCGGATCAAGAAGCTCGCACGCAAGAAGCTGGACGGCTCCCCAGCTGGGATCTACGGGCCCAACCGCCTTTCCTGGCGGGGCGGGAACGACGAGGAGAAGGACGACGTGGAGGCCATGGCCGCCCTGCACGAGGCCGCCGGCATACCTGTGCCCATGAAGCCGGACGCCGACCGCATGGTCAAAAACCTCAAGGAGGCCGGGCTGGCCGTACCCCGGCGGAAGACCGGCCGACGGACGGCTGCGGTCATCAACGTCGGACCGGCCTGACCCCACAACCCGTCACTTTTCAGCCCCGCCCGCCAATGGCGGGCGGGGCGCCCCGTCCTGCCGCCATGCCTGCACCACCCGAGGGGAACCGTGTCCATCCAACTCTTGATCGCCGCGGCGTACTTGCCGCCCGACGAACTGAGCCAGAGCCAGAAACTAGCCCTCATGAAGATCGCCGACAGCGCCGACGACGAGACACGCCTGGCCCGACCGGGCCTCACTCGCCTTGCAGCCTGGGTTGGCGTCACCGACAAGCGCGCCATCACCATCGTCACGGAACTGATCGCCAAGGGCCTCGTCGAGCGCGTCGAGACGGGCAAAGCGGGCCGTGCGGCGGTCTACCGCGTCTTCCCGCTCGGCGTGCCGCCCACGCCGACCACTCCCGAACTCAAAGCGGCTGCCGAGGCACGCAAGGCTGCCCCCAAGAACCCCCACAAGGCCCGGACTGGCGTAGCGCGGTCTGCCCCGGCCAAGCCCGCCATGACGTACCGGGACATCGAAAGCCGTGAGGCCCAGCGGAAGCAGCCGCCCGCAAAATCCCAGGGCGGGCGGGCGGGCGGGCCGGCAGCCAGGCCGGCGCAACCTGTGACGGGCGGGCCCGGTGGGCGGTCGCGGTCCGGTCGACCAGGCCGCCGGGGCGGGCCGGCTCGCCCGCGGCCACCGGGCGCCCAGGGGATGAATCCGATGCCGTGGCGGGTGCGGTACTCCAGGACGTCGGCGGCGCTGCGATCGGTGAGGTTGTAGCGGTTCTGGACGGTGGCGATCTCCGCGATCGCGCGGGGCTGTTGGATCGGGCCGTCAGGCCGTCAGGCCGTCAGGCCGTCGGGCCGTCGGGCCGTCGGGTGGTCGGGCCGTCGGGCCGTCGGGCCGTCGGGTGGTCGGGCCGTCGGGCCGTCGGGCCGTCGGGTGGTCGGGCCGTCGGGCCGTCGGGCCGTCGGGTGGTCGGGTGGTCGGGCCGTCGGGCCGTAGAAGTCCGCGGTGTCGATCAGCTGCGCGCCGAGTTCGACGGCGCGGCGCACCACGCGGACGCACCCCCGGCGGTCGTCGGGTTCGCCCCGCACCCCGAGTCCGGGCAGGCGCATGGCGCCGAAACCGAGACGGGCGACCTTCTTGCGGCGATCTCGAAGGTGCCGGCAGCGTCGGACAGAGACGCGGTCATGTTCGCAATTCCCCTTCTTCTGCGGGTTCTTCTGTGGTTTCTTCTGCGGGGTCGGTCCGGTCCGCCCTGTCCGGTTCCTGCTCGGACAGCCGGCCGAGCAGGACCAGCGCGTCGGCGTCGGCGCTGCCGGGTTCCGCGCTGTACACGGACAGATGCTGTCCGGGAGCGCTGGTGACGGCGAGCGCCTCGAAGTGCAGACGTATCTCCCCCACTTGCGGATGCCGGAAGTGCTTGTCCTCGTGCGTACGAGGACGGACCTCGTAGCGCGCCCACAGGCCCGTGAAGGCGGGGCTGCGCACGCTCAGTTCGCCGACGACCCGCTCGATCCGCCCGTTCTGCGGGAACTGCGATGAGGATGCCCGCAGGTTGCCCACCGCGATCCTCGCCGCGTGGTCCCAGTCGGCGTAGAACTCACGCGCGAAGGGATCGAGGAAGATCATCCGCAGTAGGTTGTCGTACCGGGCGAACCCGCGGTACAGCTCCCGCGCCATCGCGTTGGCCGCCAGCACGTCCTGCGCCGCTCCGACCACGAAGGCCGGCGCCTCACGCATGCCGTCCATCAGGCGCAGCAACTCTGGAGCGACGGTCCTCGCGGCAGCCACCGTCCCGACGGCGGGCAGACCCAGCCGGAAGAGATGGGTGGTCGCCGCGTCGTCCAGCCGAAGGGTCCCGGCGATCGCCCGCAGCACCTGCTCGGATGGATGCCGCTCGCGGCCCTGCTCCAGCCGGATGTAGTAGTCCGTGCTCATCCCGGCGAGCAGGGCCACTTCGTCACGCCGCAGTCCTGGCACCCGTCGGGGGCCGTCATCGGGCAGGCCGATATCCGCCGGGGCGACCGCCGCACGACGGGCGCGCAGGTAATCACCGAGTTCGTTCACGCTTTCCATGACCGCCACGCTAATCGCGGGCGGACGCCGGGGCGTGGGTGCGCTGCACCCACCCGGCAAAGGACGGTTCGCCGCGGAACGGCTCCGCGACCTGCACGCCGGCCTGCACCAGCGCTGCCCCGAGCCGGCCTCGCGTTTCGGGCGACCTGAGTACGGAACTGAGTACGACCGCTCAGGTCGGCGTCCCGGGCCGGGGCGGAAGCTGAGGCCATGACGACACCGCCGCCGGTCTCCATGCCGCCCTTCCCGCCGCTACCTCCGTTCGTGCCCGTGCCCGTGCCGCAGCCCGCGCCGCGCGGTCGGCGCGCCTGGCTCATTGTTGGCGTGGGCGCGTTGGTCGCGGTGCTTCTCGCCGGGGTGACGGTGTGGTGGCTGGTCCGGGACGACGACCACTCCCCGCTGGCCGGGCGGCCGCGCGTGACGGACACCGTGGCCGGTCTCTCCTACGCCATCCCCGAGGGCTGGAAGCAAGACCAAAGCAAGGACCTGATCAGCGCGTTCACGTCGTCGATCGCCAGGACCGGTGCCGACAGCCACAGCGGAGCCGTCGTGATGGCCGGGCGCGGCGGGCCCGCCGACGAGTCCTCGCTGCGACGCCTCACCGAGTCGGCGGCGCACTCCAACGCGGAGTTCTTCTACCCGGACAGCACCAGGACGCTGGAGGAGTCGCAGCCCACGAAGGTGAGCGGGCGCCCCGCGTACACGGTGGTGCTGAACACGCACGACACCGACGGGACGGAGGGTCGGCTGCGCCTCACCGTCGTCACGCAGAACAGTGGCGGGTCGGCCTTCCTGCTCGGCATCGCCCTGTCGCCCGAACCGACCGGCATTCGCGAGGTCGACGCGGTCCTGGAGAGCGCGGCGGTGCAGTAGCGAACGGGGCGCCGGGCAGGCGTACGCCGGTCCCGGCCCCGGAATGGCGCGTGTGGCCGTCCCCGTGCTGCACGAGCGTGACCGTGCTGCACGAGCGTGACCGGGCTCCGGTGTCCGCGCACCCACTCGTCCGGGATCCTGTTGAGGCCGCCCAGTTTGGATTCCTCGGTACTGGACTTCCGCACGGGCGGAACGCAGGAAGCCCCCGGTGCCGCGCACGGAGTGGGCGGGTGGCGGGGGCTTCCCGGTGGGGCGTTGGGGTTAAAACGAGGTCTTCACAGGGCGGACTGGAACGCCGAGGCGCTCGGGACGTTGGCGGTGGGCGTCGTGATGCGGCTGAGGGTGGCGGGGGCCTGGCCGGCGTGCTGGGCGGCCGCGCGAGCGGTGAGCGGCACCCGCCGGGTGGTCCGGGGGGCGGCGGCGGTGCGGGCGGCGGCGGAGATCAGGGTGTTCATGGTGAGCCTCTCGGCGAGATGCGTCGCCGCCCCCGCCTGATGAAGGCGGGGGCGGCGATGACGTTGACTGATCGGGGGAAGCGTAGCGGCGGGCGGGGGGTTCGGCGCGCGCGTGTAGGTGTGGCGTAAAGGTGGTCCCGGCAACCGGGTACGGCCGTCAGGGCCCCGACCTGAGGCGATGGGTGCGGGGCGGTTCCCGGGCCGGTCCGCGGGGCCCCGCAACCGTCGCGAAACTGTTGTCCGGCCCGTTGACCCGGCCGGGGTACGGGCGTCCGGTCCGGGCCTCGGCGGACGCGCCGGTTCCGCGCCCCGGCCCCGGACGGTGCCGCTGTGAGGTCGGCCCTACCTCCCCCCTCCCGGCCGGGGTTAGCATCCCGCGTGACCGAACAAGCCGAGCAGCCCGCCCAGCCCCCCGTACCACCGCACGGCACAGCCCGAGCCGAGACCGGGTCCGCTGCCGGCCCGGGCGACGGGGTGGCCGACGGCCCGGGTGACGGGGCGGGGAACGGGCCCGGGCGGACCCGGGGGCGGATATTCGCCGACCTCACCCCGTTCCGGATATCCGCCGACTACCGCAGGCTCTGGTTCGGCAACATGGTCTCCTGGGTCGGCAGCGGCATGACCGCGCTCGCGATCTCGCTCCAGGTCTACGACCTCACCGGCTCCAGCTTCTACGTCGGTCTGGTCGGCATCTTCACCCTCGTACCGCTGGTCGTGTTCGGACTGTACGGTGGTGCCGTCGCCGACACCGTCGACCGCCGCAAGCTCGGCCTCTACAGCGCGCTCGGGTCCGCCGCGCTCTCCGCGGCGCTGTCGGCCGGCACGTTCGCCGGGGTCGCGAACGTCTGGTTCCTGTACGCCGTCATCGCGCTCCAGTCGATCTGCCAGGCGCTCAACGGGCCGGCCCGCTCGGCGATGATCCCCAAGCTGCTGCCGCCCGAGCACCTGCCTGCCGCCAACGCGCTCAACTCCATGATCATGACGACCGGCACGCTCGTCGGGCCGATGCTGGGCGGGCTCGTCGTCGGCTTCGCCGGGTACAAGACGGCGTACCTCATCGACGCGATCACCTTCGCCGCGTCCCTGTACGCGATGTGGCGGCTGCCGGCGATGCTGCCGGAGCGGACTGCGGGCGGTGCCCCGGGCGGGGTTGCGGGCGGGGCCGGCGGCACCAAGCGGCCCTCCGTCATGGAGGGGCTGCGGTTCCTCGCCACCCGGCCCAACCTGCGGATGACCTTCTTCAGCGACTTCTGCGCGATGATCCTGGCCCACCCCCGCGCCCTGTTCCCGGCCGTCGCCGTCCTCTGGTACGGAGGTGACGCGCGCACCACCGGCCTGCTCGTCGCCGCTCCCGCGATCGGCGCGCTGCTCGGCGGGGTGTTCTCCGGTTGGCAGAGCCGCGTGCACCGGCACGGGCTCGCGGTGCTGATCTCGGTCGGCGGGTGGGGCGCGGCCATCGCGGCGTTCGGACTGACCCGGCAACTGTGGCTCGGCCTGTTCATGCTGGCCGTCGCGGGGTTCTCGGACACCGTGTCCATGGTGTTCCGCAACACGATGATGCAGGTCGCGGCGCCGGACGAGATGCGGGGCCGGTTGCAGGGCGTGTTCATCGTGGTGGTCGCGGGTGGGCCGAGGCTGGGTGACTTCCTTGCCGGAACGGTTGCCGATCTCACGTCGCCCGCGGTGATGGTGGTGGGGGGTGGGGTGGCGTGTGTCCTCGCGGTCACGGTTCTGGGGCTGACCCGGCGGAGCTTCGCGCGGTACGACGCCCGCAATCCGGTCCCCTGAGCCGGCTCGCCACCCTCCTCGGGTTGTGGACGGCTGCGGTTCAGGAGTCCGGGGCTCTGCCCCAGGCCTCGGTTCGCGCTTTGAGGGCGCTCGTCCTCAAATTCCCCCAAGGCCTTCAGGGCCAGGGGGGACCCCCATGACAGGCTGTAGGTGCGCCCGGCACCGAGTAGTTGAGGGGCGAGGCGGGGGGAACCATCCTGGCACCGGCTACGCGCCCAGAACCCCCTTCGCCACCCCCAGCTCCACCAAGTCCTGCGGGCGCAGCCGGAGTTGCGTCGCCGTGTGCCGCGCCTCCGATTCGTCTCGCTTCAAGATGGCCGCCGCGAGCTCCGGCGCGATCACCGAGAAGTAGCTGTCCGCCGTGACCCACGTACGGTCGGGGGACGTCAGGGCCAGGGCGCCGCCCGAGCCGCCCTCGCCGATGACCAGGGTCGTGACCGGGACGCGCGCCGCGGCCACCGCCGCGAACGCGTCCGCGATCGCCGCGCCCTGCCCCTCCCGCTCCGCCGCCGCGTCGTTCGCCGCGCCCGGCGTGTCGACGAGGGTCAGGACCGGGATGCCCAGACGGTCGGCGAGGCGGATGACGCGGGCCGCGGTGCGGTAACCCGCCGGGCGCGTCGCGGTGCCGGTCTGCGCGGCGTACGCGTAACTCGTCCCCCGGTGCAGCCCGAAGCCGCACAGCATCCCGGGGTCGACGCCCCCGCACCGGTCGCCCACCAGCGCCTGGCGGTGCGGGAAGTACGCGTCCAGGTAGGCCTCCGCGCGGGGCCGCCCCGCCGCGCGGGCCCGGGTCACCGCCTCCCAGCCGTCCGCCGGGAGATTCGACGTACCGAAAGGGGCCGGAGTCGGGGCCGGGGCCGGGGCCTGGTCCGGTTGGGAGCCGCCGGTACCCAGCAGCGTGAGCCAGCCCGCGAGGACATCCCGCAGGTCCTCCTTGCGTACGATCGCGTCGATCTGGCCCGCCGCCAGCTGGCCCTCCGCCCGGTAGGCCGCCGGGTCCGCGTCCGCCGGCCGGACCCGGGAGCCCGCGAAGCCGATCTGGGCGCCGGGCATGGCCAGGACCACATCGGCGCCCGCGCCGAGCGTGGCCCAGCCGCCGCCCGTCGTCGGGTCGCGCACCACCGCGATCTGGGGCAGGCCCGCCGCCCTGAGCAGCGCCGACTGCCGTGCCACACGCTGGAGTTGGGTCAGCGCGAGCATGCCCTCCTGCATACGGCTGCCACCCGTGGCGATCAGCGAGACGAGCGGCAGCCGGCGCTCGCGTGCCGTCTCGTACGCCAGCTCCAGGCGGTCGCCCGTCCGCTGCCCGAGCGAGCCGCCCAGGAAGCCGAACTCGAAGGAGAGCAGCACGCACGGCCGGCCCCCGACCGAGGCCACTCCGGCGACCACCGACTCCGTCTCGCCGGTACGTTCCGTGGCCCGCGCGCGTGACGTGCCGTAGCCGGTCCAGAAGAGCGGGCCGTCCTCGGGAAAGTCCCGTGCGGGCGCGGCCAGTTCGTCGAAGTCGGCTGCCACGAGGGCGATCGCCGCCCTTGCCGGGATCCGCTCGGAGCTGTCAGGCATGGAGGGCTCGCTTCATGATCTTGCCCATGTCGTTGCGGGGCAGTTCGGACAGGTAGCGCACCACGCGCGGGCGCTTGTGCGGGGCGAGCTGCGCTGCGACGTGATCCGCCAACTCCGCTGCGCCGGGCGGTAGTTGGGGGTTCCTCGGCACGATCCACGCCACGATCCGCTCGCCCAGGTCGTCATCGGGCTCGCCCGTCACCGCGACCTCGCGGACACCGGGGTGGTCGAGCAGTACGTTCTCGATCTCGCCCGCGCCGATCTTGTAGCCGCCGCTCTTGATGAGGTCGGTGGCCTTGCGGCCGACGATCCGTACCTGACCGTCCTCGTCCACGCTCGCCATGTCGCCGGTGCGGAACCAGCCGTCGTCGGTGAAGGCCGCGGCGGTCGCGTCCGGCCGGTTCAGATAGCCGCTGAACAGGTTCGGGCCGCGCACCTGGATCTCGCCGATGCCGTCGGCCTCGTCGGCCAGGCGCAGATCGACGCCCGGGAGCGGGGCACCGACCGTGCCGGGCCGTGCCCCGCCGTCCGCACGCTCGGCGCACAGCATCAGCGTCTCCGTCATGCCGTACCGCTCGATCACCGCCCGGCCCGTCGCCCGCGTGATGCGCCGGTGGTCGGGCGCGGGCAGCGCGGCCGAGCCGGACACCAGCAGCCGCGCACCGGCGAGAGCCTTCGTCAACTCCCGGTCGCTCGCTACGGCTTCGGCGATGCGGTGGTACATCGTCGGCACCCCGAACAGCATGGTCGCGCCCGTCGACAGCTCCCGCGTCACGCCCTCCACCGAGAAACGGCCGAGGTGGCGCACCGATCCGCCGCGGCGCAGCGGGCCGAGGATCCCCAGGATCAGCCCGTGGACGTGGAACAGCGGCAGCCCGTGCACCAGGACGTCGTCCGCCGTCCAGGCCCAGGCTTCCCGCAGTGCGTCGAGGGTCGCGGCGATCGCCCGGCGGGGCAGCACCGCGCCCTTCGGGGGACCGGTCGTCCCCGAGGTGTAGACGATCAGCGCGGGCGTCTCGTCGCCCGGCTCGGCGGGCAGCTCGCCCGCCGTCCCGGTCAGGGGTACGTCGATCCGCGTCAAGCCGGCCAGGGAGGAGGGGAGTTGGTCCTCGGGCGAGGTAAGTACCACGGTCGGCTCGCTGTCGCCCACGATGTGCGCCAGCTCCCGCTCACCGGTCTTCGGGTTCAGCGGCACCGCGGGCACGCCGGCGACGAGTGCCGCCACCACGCCCACCACGGTGCGCGGGGTCGGCGTCGCCCAGACCGCGACGCGCCCGGCGCCCGCGATCCGGGACGCCAACGAGCCAGCCGCGCCCACCAGTTCGGCGTACGTCAGCACATGCTCGCCGAAGCGGACGGCCTCCCGGGGCTCGGCTGCGTACAGGGACGGGAAGAGAGGGGACACGTACGGGACTCCTCGGCGTCGACGGCTCGGCGGCGCCCGAACCGTGCCGGGCCCCAGGTCGTCGACCCTACGCGGCGCCGTCCGGACGCGTGATCCACATCCTGCCGCACGGACACCGGTGTTCCGCTGGAGCCGCCCCAGGCGTGAGCACTGTCACGGAGGGGAGGGCCGGGTTACGGTGCCCGGGTTATCGGTAGGGGGTTACGGGATACAGGTTCGGCGGACCGTGCGGCGGGGCCGTTCCAGGACGGGGGAGGGTTACTCCAGCGGGGCCTGCCACGTCAGGGTCGTGCCGCGGATGCCGTCGTCGCGCATGCCGTTGTCCACGACGGTGAGCCGTACCGCGGGTCGCGCGTCGGGGAGTTCGGCGCCCGCGTCGACGACGACGCGTACCGAGGACACCCCGGCCCGGCGGTGCGCGGCGGCGAGCGCGCCGCGCAGGGCCGCGACCAGCTGGGTGTCCACGGGCTCGCCGACCAGCGCGTCGACGGCGCCGTCGAACCGCACCGAGGGCCGGAAGCCGAGGAGGGCGCCCGCCCCCGCCGTCTCGCGCAGGACCCGGCCGCGCAGCGTCGTCGGCGCTTCGGCGGGCGGCTGCTGGAGGGCGAAGATCGCGGTGCGTACCTCCTGGATGGTGGAGTCGAGCTCGTCGACGGCGCGGGTGAGCAGCTCGTCCGTGTCGTCGACCGCCGTCTTCTCCGCTCGGCGCCGCGTCGACTCCAGCATCATCTCGGTGGCGAAGAGCCGCTGGACGACCAGGTCGTGGAGGTCGCGGGCGATCCGGTCGCGGTCCTCGTACACGGCGAGCTGCTCGCGGTTGTGCTGGGCGTCGGCGAGGACGAGGGCGAGGGCGGCCTGCGAGGCGAACTGGGAGGCGAGCAACCGGTCCACCGCCGTGTAGGGGCGGGCGCCGCGCCTGCGGGGGAGCGCGAGCGTGCCGATGAGCTTGCCGCCGCTCTGCAGGGGGAGCATCATGCTCGGCCCGAACCGGGTGCGTACGTGGGTGGTCATGCGGGGGTCGGTCGCCGAGTCCTCCAGGAACACCGGCTCGCCGCCGAGGAGTTGGACCAGGACCGGTGAGCCGGGCTCGATGGTCGTGCCGATGATGTCGTCGGGGTCGTCCGGCGCGGACGCGGCGACGATCTCCATGCCGCCGGCGGCGGTGGGCTGGAGCACGACGCCGGCCGCGGCGTCCGCGAGCAGCCGTGCCCGCTCGGCCACCGTCATCAGGGCGTTCGCGGCGGTGTCGCCGGTGAGCAGGGAGGTGGTGACGGCGGCCGCGCCGTCGATCCAGCGCTCCCGCAGCCGTACGGTCTCGTAGAGCCGGGCGTTGCCGACGGCGATGCCGGCCTGCGCGGCGAGGACCCGCAGCAGCGCGAGGTCGTCCTCGGTGAAGGCGCCGCCGCGCTTCTCGGTGAGGTAGAGGTTGCCGAAGACCTGGGTGTGCACGCGGATCGGTACGCCGAGGAAGGAGCGCATCGGCGGGTGCCCGGGCGGCAGCCCGGCCGAGCGGGGATCGTCGCGCCGGTCGTCGAGGCGCAGCGGCTGCGGGTCCTGGATGAGGGCGCCGAGCAGCCCGGTACGGCCGTCGGGGAGCGGGCCGATCCGTTCGCGCTCGGCGTCGGTGAGGCCGGAGGTGAACAGCTCGGTGAGCCGCCCGCGCTCCGGGTCGACCACGCCGAGCGCTCCGTACGCGGCCCCGGTCAGGTCGGTCGCGGTGTCCACGATGTGCTGGAGCGTGGTGCGCAGTTCGAGATCGGTCCCCACGCTGAGCACGGCCTGAAGCAGCATGGGCAACCGGGGCCCCGCGCTCTCGGCTCCGCCGGCGTTTCCGATTTCGCTTACTTCGTCGGCTTCGTCGGCTTCGGGGGCTTCGGTAGCTTCGGAGGCTTTGGTGGCTGCTTTGGCTTCTGCGGTTTCCCCTGCTTTCCCGGCTTCGTCGGCTTCTGCGGTTTCCCTGGCTTTCCCGGTTCGGCCGGCATCGTCGACCATCCCGGTTCGCTCGCCCTTCCCGGCTCCGCCCGCACCCTCGGTGCGCCCGGGGTGGGCGGTGTCGGGGGCGGGCGGCTCGGGATCGGGTGAGCCTGCGGTCGACTGGTGGGGCGGGCCGACCGGGCCGGGGCTGCCCGGCGCCGAGGGGCTGGTGTTGTCGGGGGCATCCGGTGCTGCGGCTTCCGTGGCGTCGCGTCCCGGGACTTCGTGGCCCGAGGGGGCGATGCCGTGGGTGGCCTCCCTCCCTGAGGGGCCGGTGGCGTGGGTGGCCTCCCTCCCTGAGGGGCCGGTGGCGCCGGTGCCCTCCCTCCCTGAGGGGCCGCTGGCGCGGGTGGCCTCCCGCCCCGAGGGGCCGGTGTCGCCGGGGGTGTCCGGCGCTGCGGCCCCCATGCCGTGGGGGCCTTCCCGGCGTGAGGGGGCGGTGGCGCGGGGGGACTCCAGCCGTGAGGGATCGCCGCCGCCCGGGGCTCCCCGCCCCACGGATCCCGTACGGCCCGGGCGTCCCGGCTCGGTTCCGCCGGGCACCGCCCTCTCCGTGCGGGCCAGGCGTTCCCCGCCGGGCACCGCCCTCTCCGTGCGGGCCAGGCGTTCCGCTTCACTCATCCTTCGAGGATCCCTCACCGCCGCCCTTTGTCCCCGGCGGCACGATTGGCGTGCCGTTCACTCGGACATCGGGCTGAGGACCATCGGCTGGATCTTGCCTTCGAGCATCGCGCCGAGGCCCTGGATCGCGCACACGTCGGGGCGCTCCGCGATGTGCACCGGTACGCCCGTCGAGTCACGCAGCATCTGGTCGAGGCCGGGGAGCAGCGCGCTGCCGCCGACCATCATGATGCCGCGCTCGGCCAGGTCGGCGACCAGGTCGGGCGGGCACTCGCGGAGCACCTTGCCGATGCCGTCGAGGACCGCGGTGAGCGGGGTGTGGATCGCGTTGCGTACGGCGGCGGTGTCGACCTGCACCGAGCGGGCGAGGCCGGTCGCCACGTCGCGGCCGTGGATCTCCGTGGACGCAGGCCCCTGCGGGGTGAGGCCGTTGCCGCGCAGAGCCAGCTGCAGCGGGCGTACCGACTGGCTAGGCAGCATCAACTCGTGCTGGTGGCGCAGGTGTTGGATGACCGCGTGATCGATGGCTTCGCCGCCGACCGGGATGCGTACGGCCGTGACGATCGCACCGAGCGACAGCACGGCGATCTGTGTCGTGGCAGCGCCGCACACCATGATCATGGTGGCCGTGGGCTGCTCCACGGGGAGCCCGCACCCCACGGCCGCCGCGATCAGGGTGTCGACGAGCTCGACCCGGCGGGCGCCGAGCCCCACCAGCGTCTCCATCGCGGCGCGCTGCGCGAGCGGGTCGCTGTCGTGCGGGGTGCAGGCGGCGGCGCGCAGTCGCGGCTTGCGGCGCAACTGGCGGCGCAGCTTCTCGCCGAGCAGATGGCGCAGCATGCGCTGGGCCATCTCGATGTCGACGACCGTGCCGCCGGACACGGGGCGGGCCACCCGGATGTAGTCGGGGGTGCGGCCGGTCATCTGCTCGGCGAAGGTGCCGACTGCGATGAGCGCACCGGTGCGCGTATTGACGGCGGCCACGCTCGGCTCGTCCACGACGAGCCCCACGCCCTTGATGTAGACCCGGGTCCTGGCGGCTCCGAGGTCTACGGCTACATGGCAACGGCGCAACTGCTCAAGACTGACGGTCACGGCAGATCCTCCCGAGAGCGGTACGTGTTTCGCTTCATGCGACCGGTACTTGGGCCTCTCGTCTGGATAGGCCGGGCTCGGCCGGACGAGAGGCCCTAGTTCGCATCATGCGACCGCTCCAGGTCCGGCGCGCGCTGGGATGCGCCGGTAGGGGAGGCCCCGCTGACGGGCAGCCAGAAACGGGAGGAGGGCGGGGCGGGACGCCGCGAGCCGACCACCGAACGACCCCGTGCGGCGACGCCGTAAAGGCCGGCCCCTTGCCCGCTACGGCCGACCCGTCACGGCAGGACCCCCTGCGGCCGACCCGCCACGGCAGGACCGGCTACGGCCGACCCGCTGTGGTGGGGCCCCCTACGGCCGACCCACCACGGCAGGACCCTCTATGACCCACCCCTCTACAGCCCGCCCCTCTACAGCCCGCCCCTCTACAGCCCGCCCCTCTACGGCCGCCCCCTACGGCAGGAGCCGTTGCAGCAACCCCCACGTGAACTCCGCCACGCACGCCCGGCCCCCGGGCAGGGTGACCTCCAGCTGCCAGCGGGTCGGTGCCGAGCCTTCCATCGGGCGGGCCGGGGGAAAGGCGCGTGCCGCCTCGTCGACCGTGCACGACCAGGGCCGCAGGTCCTCCTCGCCGCGCAGCTCGGGGCCCGGTATGCCGGGGGCCCGGATCAGCCACTCGTTCCACACCGCGCCCCCGGGCCCGGCCAGCACCTCGAACCTCAGCTCCGGCCAGAGCGGCACCGGCCACAGATGCGCCTCGCACTCCAGGTCGCCGATCCGGCGCGGCGCCACCGCCTCCGGCGCCCCGAGCACCGAGCGGTAGCGGGACAGCGCCCCGCGGGAGCGGGACGAGCGGAGCATGGCCTGCCAGCGCCTGTTGGCCTCCCGCATCTGCGCCAGCGAGGCACCGAGCTCGTGGCGGGCGTCCTCGACGAGGCCCGGCTGGTGGTCGGCCATCCTCCGCAGCAGCACGAGTTGGAACTCCATCGGGCCGAACGGCCGCGTCCCGGTTTCCGTCATGACGTCCATCCTGCCCGGCCCCACTGACAACGCCCCGGTGCATGGTGATTCGTCACGCGACCACGCCCACGCCGGCGCCCTTCCCCACAAGATCCACACATCTCCGGCCCCTTTTGTCGCCCGGCTGCCGCATAGCCTCCCGGAGCCATGGATTACTGCCACTCCTGCCGCCGGCACCTCAACGGCGCCCTGGCCTGCGCCGGATGCGGGACCCCCGCGCAAGAGCTGGCGCCCGCACCCGAGGACGAGCTCCTCGTGTATGCCGGCGCGCCGTCCCATGGCGGTGCGGAAGTGCTCGCGCCGTCCGGTCATCGCCGCGCCCGCAAGGGGCGGCGGGCGCGGCGCAAGCGGGGGAAAGTGGTCCTGTTCGGCTCGGCCGGCCTGGTCCTGGTGGCCGGTGCGGTGGGCTTCGTACAGATGGCGATGGAGCCGTCGGTCAATGACCGCGCCTCCTCCGTGCACGAGGACGAGACGATCTCCGACCCCCAGCCCCTGCCCTCGGGCGCCGCGGTGACGGCACCGTCGAGACCCACCGCCGAGCCGGTCTCCTCGCGCCGACGAGGCTCGGGTGCGGGTACCGCATCGCCTGGCGCGGACGGTGATGGGCCGCGGCACGCCGGTTCCTCGCCGAAGGTGACGGCCTCGGGGCCCGCGGACCCCCGGCCTCCCTCGTCCCGGCCCTCCTCCTCCGCATCCCCGGGGGCATCCGACTCGCCCGGTACCGGTGAGCCGCCGCCCTCGTCGCAGCCACCTTCGACCCCGGCGCCTCCTCCTCCGCCACCCCCCACGCCCTCACCCTCGCCCAGTCAGACGTGTCACCGCTTCCTGTGGTGGTGCACCTGATGGGGTGGGGCGCCAGCCCGGCCGGGTGCACCTGAAGGTGGTGGTGCACCTGATGGTGGTGGGGCGCCGGCCCGGTCGCGTGATCCGGCGGGGAGCCGCCCGCTCTGACCGTGTACGGGCCTCAGCAATACCTATGGCCTCCCCCAGGGGGCAGGCCCTTAGGACTATGCCCTCCCTCGGGGGCCCGGAGTCAGGTCAGGCGTCTCCCCACACGTTCACGTGCCCAGCATTCTCTTCAGCAGATCTCGCAGCACCCTGCGCTCCTCCGGCGACAGTTCCGCCAGCGGCTCCCTCGCGAAGTTGAGGGACTCGCGCAGATGGGTCGCGACGGTGTGGCCCTCGGTGGTCGGGGCGGCCAGTTTGACTCGGCGGTCGGCCGGGTCGGGGCGGCGTTCCACCAGACCACGGGCTTCGAGGCGGTCGACGATGCCGGTGATGTTGGACGGCTCGCACTTCAGTTTCTGGGCGATCTGCCGCATGGGCAGCGGCTCGTGCGAGAGCAGACCGAGCACCCGCGCCTGCGCGCCGGTGAGGGAGTGCGCGGCGGCGGCCCGCTCGTACTCCTCGTAGTAGCGGCTGACGACCGTGCCGATCAGCTCTACGACTTCGAGGCTCAGGGGATCCGTTCGGGGGGCCATGCCCACCAGTCTACCGACTTACTTGACAATCTCAAATATATGGGAGCATGGTTCTTTCAGTGCCTGAAGTATTCGGACGGCCGGACACAGCCGTGTGCAGTGTGCCGCGTGCCCGGTCCCGAGGTACTGATGTGCCCGACGTACCCAACAGTTTTTGCTTCGCAGGAGGACGCACCCCATGGCCACCTCGTCCGCACTCCCCACCACCAGCCGCGCCTGGCACCTCGTCGCCCGCCCGAACGGCTGGCCCGTGCCCTCCGACTTCGCGCTGCGGGAGACCCCGGTCGCCGAGCCGGCCGCCGGCCGCATCCTGGTCCGTAACCTCGCCATGTCGGTCGACCCGTACATGCGCGGCCGCATGAACGACACGAAGTCCTACATCCCGCCGTTCCAGCTGGACCAGCCCATGGACGGCGGCGCGGTCGGCGAGGTCATCGCCTCCAACGACGACAGCTTCGCCGTCGGCGACCACGTCCTGCACGGGCTCGGCTGGCGCGAGTACGCCGACCTCCACGCCAAGCAGGCCGTGAAGGTGGACGCCGGGATCGCCCCGCTCTCCGCCTACCTCGGTGTCCTCGGCATGCCCGGCCTCACCGCGTACGCGGGCCTCCTCGATGTCGCCTCCTTCAAGGAGGGCGACGCCGTGTTCGTCTCCGGCGCGGCCGGCGCCGTCGGCAGCCAGGTCGGCCAGATCGCCCGCCTCAAGGGCGCCTCCAGGGTCATCGGCTCCGCCGGCTCCGACGACAAGGTCAAGTGGCTGGTGGAGGAGCTCGGCTTCGACGCCGCGTTCAACTACAAGAAGGGCCCGGTCCTGGAGCAGCTGCGCGCGGCCGCCCCGGACGGCATCGACGTCTACTTCGACAACGTCGGCGGCGACCACCTCGAAGCCGCCATCTCGACGCTCAACGTGCACGGCCGCGCCGCCCTCTGCGGTGCGATCGCCGGCTACAACGACACCGAGCCCGCCCCCGGCCCGCGCAACATGATGATGATCATCGGCAAGCGGCTCCAGCTCAAGGGTGTCCTGGTCGGCGACCACTACGGCATGCAGCAGCAGTTCGTCGGCGAGGTCGCGGGCTGGCTGGCCTCCGGCGACCTCAAGTACAACGAGACCGTCGTCGAGGGCATCGAGCACGGCGTCGAGGCGTTCCTCGGCATGCTGCGCGGCGAGAACACCGGAAAGATGGTCGTCTCGCTCGGCAAGTAACCCGCCGGGGCGTGCGCCCTCACCTCACGGGTAGGCGGCCGGTGCGTGCGCGGCGACGAGTGAGCCGGTGAGTGACCCATCGCACACTCCGCCTCACGGTTTCCGCGATCCGATAAGGTTTTTCCACATCCCGGCGGCCGTGAGGCGCGAGCGGCCGCGTACCCAGGAGGAGCACCCCAGCATGTCCATTCAGAAGTCCGAGGTCCTCTACACCGCCGTCGCCACCGCCGAGAACGGCCGTGACGGCCGCGTCTCCACCGACGACGGCCAGCTGGACGTCGTGGTCAACCCGCCGAAGGAGATGGGCGGCAACGGCGCGGGCACCAACCCCGAGCAGCTCTTCGCCGCCGGTTACAGCGCCTGCTTCCAGGGCGCCCTCGGCGTCGTGGCGCGCAACGAGAAGGCCGACATCTCCGGCTCGACCGTCACCGCGCACGTCGGCATCGGCAAGAACGACGACGGCTTCGGCATCTACGTCGAGATCACCGCGACCATCCCGAACGTGGACCGCGCCACCGCCCAGGACCTGATCGAGAAGGCCCACCAGGTCTGCCCGTACTCCAAGGCGACCCGCGGCAACATCACGGTGAACCTCGCCGTCGCGTAAGCGCGTAGTCACGTAATAACGTGTGACGAAAGGGCCGTGCCGGTGCGCGGCCCTTTCGTCATGATGGCCCGCATGACCTTCCCCGAGACAGCCCCGTACGACCACGGCATGCTCGACACCGGTGACGGCGACCACGTCTATTGGGAGGTCTGCGGAAACCCCGAAGGGAAGCCCGCCGTCGTCGTGCACGGCGGTCCCGGGTCGGGCGCGACACCGTTCTGGCGGCGCTACTTCGACCCCGCCCGCTACCGTGTCGTCCTCTTCGATCAGCGTGGCTGCGGCCGTTCCACGCCACCGGTGAGCGAAGCATCGACCAGCCTCGCCGCCAACACCACGCACCACCTCGTCGCGGACATGGAGCAGCTGCGCGAGCACCTGGCCATCGACAAGTGGCTTGTGTTCGGCGCTTCTTGGGGCGCCACCCTAGGCATGGCGTACGCCGAGGCGCACCCGGAGCGGGTCAGCGAGGTCGTCCTCGTGTCGGTCACGACGACCAGCCGCGCCGAGGTGGAGTGGATCACCGAGGGCGTCCGGGTCCACTTCCCCGAGGCGTGGGCCGCCTACCGCGACGCCGGGCGGCCCCGCGTGGGGGAGCGGGTCGTCGACGCGTACGCCCGGCTGCTCGCCGACCCCGACCCGGCGGTGCGCGAGAAGGCCGCCTACGACTGGTGCCGCTGGGAGGAGACCCACGTGCGGGCACCGGGGGCGCAGCTCCCCTCCACCTTCGGTGACTCGCGGTACGCCGACCCGGCCGTGCGCATGACCATGGCCCGCCTCGTCACACACTATTGGCGCCATGCTGCCTGGCTGGCGGAAGGCCAACTCGTCGCGGGCGCGGCCGTGTTGGCCGGCGTTCCCGGCGTGCTGATCACGGGGGCGCAGGATGTGAGCTCGCCGCCCGACCCGGCCCGGGCGCTCGCGGCGCGCTGGCCCGGGTGTGACCTCCAGGTGATCGACGACGCACGGCACGGTTTCGGCCACCCGGCGACGAACGCCGCGGCGCAGGCCGCCCTCGACCGGTTCGCGCGCCGCTGCCGCTGAACGAGCGCGGGTGGAGTGGGGTCCCGGCGGCAGAACCGGGGGGCGACGGCGACGCCGACGGTGACGGCAGCCGTGACGGTGACGGCGGCCGTGATGGTGGGTCTGGCGCGGTGGGATCCGTCTCCCGGGGGCCGGATAGGGTCGCAGGCATGCGTGACATAGGGACGGGCTTCGGTTATCTGGTCAAGGGGCAGCGCTGGGCGGCCGGACACGGCAGGTCGCTCGGCATCGGACTGCTGCCGGGCCTCATCACCCTCGTCCTGTACGCGGGCGCCCTGATCGGGCTCGGCTACGGCGCGGACGACTTCGTGGGATGGGCGACTCCGTTCGCCGACGGCTGGTCCTCGCCCTGGCTCGATCTGTTCCGCGGCTTCCTGACGGTGCTGGTCTTCGCGCTCGGCGTGTTCCTCGCCGTCATCTCCTTCACCGCGGTGACCCTCCTCGTCGGACAGCCCTTCTACGAGAAGCTCTCCGTCGACGTGGACCGTGCCGAGAGCGGCGGCGAGGCCCCCGAGTCGGGCCTCCCGCTCTGGCGCGAGCTATGGATCTCCGCGCGAGACTCGCTGCGCATCCTGGTGCGGGTCGCCTGCTACGGCCTCCTGCTCTTCGCGCTCGGCTTCATCCCCGTGATCGGGCAGAGCGTGATCCCGGCGATCGGGTTCTGCGTCACGGGGTTCTTCCTCGCCGAGGAACTCACCGCGGTCGCCCTCCAGCGCCGCGGCATGGAACTGCGGCCCCGGCTCGCCCTGTTGCGTTCGCGGCGCCTGCTCGTCCTCGGCTTCGGGGCGCCCCTCGCCGTCGCCTTCGCCGTACCGCTGGTCGCGGTCTTCCTGATGCCGGGCGCGGTCGCGGGCGCGACCCTGATGGTGCGCGACCTGCTCGACGAGTCGGCCGACGCCCGCGCGGACAACGTGGCCGGCGCGGATGACCCCCATGCGGACAGCTCCGATCATGCGGACAGCTCCGATGCGAATGGCTCGCGGCGCCGGGACGTGGGTGCGGCCGGCGCGTCGGGTGCGGCGCCGACCGCCCTCCAGGGGGTGCCGGACGCCCCGCCCCGTCCGTGATCCGCCAGACACCCCCTGGGTCTCCTCGGCCGGGCTACCGCGCCGCCACCGCCACGATCGCCCTCATCTGGGTCACGATGTCCAGGCGGTTGCGGACGAAATCGGGGTCGCTCACCGTGCCCGTCTCCGGGTCGGTGTTGCCGGGGCCGAACTCCAGGACCGGCGTGTGCACATGGCCGCCCGGGGTGGTGAGGCCGAGGCGGTCGCGGAGCAGGGTGGCGCGGTAGGCGATCTCGTTGGAGAGGTAGTCGCCGCCGCCCCCGGCCCGCGCCGCCGAGCCGGGCGTAGGACCGTCGGGCCGGTCGACCGGGGCGGCCGCGCCGGCCGGGATCTCGGTGACGTCGGTGTGGTCGTAGACCGGGAAGCGGCCGGTGTCCGCGGCCACGATGCTCTGGTACGGGAGTGTCGTGCGGGTCCACTGGGGCTGCGTGGCCGGGTCGCTCACCGGGACCAGGCCGGTGCTTGACGCGTTGACGTTGTCCGGAAAGCCGCCCCGCCAGGCCCCGTTGAACCGCTCGACGTCGATGCGGCCGACCCGGCCCTGGCTCACCGTGGTGAACGCGTCCACCTCCGGAAGGACCGGCGTGAGCGCCCGTTCCACGGCCCCGTCCGCGAAGTCCTGCCAGCGCACCGGGAACGTCATGGTCTCGATCCGCGCGCGCTGCCCGTCGGCGGTGCGGATCCAGGTGCCGTCCAGGGCGAGCGCGGTCGCGCCCGACGGGTTGCCGATGCGGATGTCGCTGTCGAGCGTGAACGGGTCGAAGCCGGTCACCAGGATGCGCTTGAACCCCGTGCCGTCGGGATAGTCCACGCTCTTCTGGCCGCGCGAGGTCTGTTCGACGCGGTCGATGAGTGCCGCGCGGTCTGCGTCGGAGAGCGTGAACCGGGGCTGCCAGAGCCGTAGTTCACGGGTGAGGCCGAGCCTGGCCCAGTACAGCGGACGGTCGTCGCCGCGGCTCAGGTCGCCACCGGCCGGGCCCCGTCCCTGCGCCCGGTCGACCGCCCGCTGCCACAGCCCTGTTCCCGCACGCCCGACGAGCCGCCGCGCCGCGTCGTAGGACCGAACGCCTTGCAGGGCGCGGGTGAACTCCGGTGTCACACCGGCGAATCCGCTGCGCGCCAGGATCTCCTTCGGTACCGCCGCGTCGAGGCGCTGCTCCTCGACGGTGACGGATCGGGGGATGGTTCGGGTAGCGCTTCGGGGGGCCGCCGCCTGTGTCTGCGCCTGCGCGGGGGTGGGGCCGAGCAGCGCACAGCAGGTCAGCGCCGCCAGGGCCGGGCCGAACCGTGCCACCCGTACACGTCGTCGCACCGTGGATCCTTCCGTCGGGGTCGGGTGGCGCCCAGTATTAGCAAGGAAGTCCCGTGTGGATAGAGGGACTTATGAGCCGTCGGGACCGTGGAGCAGCGTCACGAAGTCACGGAAGGCGCCCGCCATGTCCACCGCGTCCGGGTCGAGGAGCCACTGGTACTGGAGGCCGTCCATCACCGCGGTGAGCAGGGGCGCGGCCCGCTCCGGGGTGAGGCCGCCGGGCAACCGGTCGCCGAACTCGGCCCGCAGTACCGTCGCCATCTCCTCGCGCACCTGGGCGTAGCGGCGGGTGAAGAAGGGGCGGGCCGGGTGCCCGTCGGTCACCGATTCACCGAGCAGCGCCGAGAACGTCTGGACGATGCCGGGCCGCATGGCGTTGTACTCGACGAGGGAGGCGAGCAGTTCGAGCCGCCAGCCGTCGGCCGTCTCGCGCCGCCCGCCGGTGTCCCACTGGTCCCGCTCCTCCAGGACCGCGACGAGCAGCGCCTCCTTGGTGGCGAAGTAGTGGAGCAGGCCCTGCTGGGTGAGGCCGACCCGCTCGGCGACGGCGCCGAGCGACGCGCCCCGGTAGCCGCGCTCCGCGATCACCTCAAGGGCGGCGCGCAGGATCTCCGCGCGCCGTTCCTTACTTCTGGCGCTCCTGGCCCTCGCCATGTCTGCCCCCGCTTCGTGCTGTTCCGCCGGTGTGCTGTGGGTGTGCCGTCGTGTCCGTCGTGGCCGTCGGCCGTCGTGGCCGTCGTGGCTCCGAGAGGACCGTACGGCATCCTATTATCACGGTAAGGTAACTAACCCTACCGTTCTACAGGTAAACCGGTCACCATGGGCCCATCAGTGGACTTCTCCGAGGAGGTACGGCCGTGACCGGCGCATCTGGTTCCACCCCCGACTACGCCGAGGCCGTCGAGGCGGCCCTGGGCAAGCTCGATCTGGAGGCCAAGACCCGGCTCCTCGCCGGGCAGGACATGTGGTCCCTGCCCGCCCTTCCCGAGATCGGGCTGAAATCCCTGGTCATGTCCGACGGGCCGATCGGGGTGCGCGGCGTGCGCTGGACCGCCGACGACCCCTCGATCGCACTGCCCTCGCCGACCGCGCTCGCGGCCACCTGGGACCCGGCGCTCGCCCGCCGGGCCGGCACCGTGCTCGCCCAGGAGGCCCGCCGCAAGGGCGTCCACGTGCTGCTTGCGCCCACGGTCAACCTGCACCGCACCCCGCTCGGCGGCCGGCACTTCGAGTGCTACTCCGAGGACCCCTGCTTGACCGGCGAGATCGCCTGCGGGTACGTCAACGGTGTCCAGGGCGGCGGCGTCGGCACCACCGTCAAGCACTTCGTCGCCAACGACGCCGAGACCGACCGCTTCACCGTCGACAACGTCATCGCCCCGCGCCCGCTGCGCGAGCTCTACCTCGCCCCCTTCGAGACGATCGTCGAAAACGCCCACCCCTGGGGCATCATGTCGGCGTACAACCAGGTCAACGGCGTCACGATGACCGAACACAGCCACCTCCAGAACGAGGTGCTGCGCGGCGAGTGGGGCTTCGACGGGTTCATCGTCTCCGACTGGATGGCCGCCCGCTCCACCGTCGGCTCCATCCTCAGCGGCCTCGACGTCGCGATGCCGGGCCCGGCGACCGTCTACGGCGACGCGCTCGCCGTCGCCGTCCGCAAGGGCGACGTGGACGAGGCGGTCGTCGACGACGCGGTACGCAACGTGCTGCGGCTCGCTGCCCGCGTCGGCATCCTCGACGGCGTCGAGCCGGCCGTCACCCACCTCCCCGCCGCCGTCGACGGCCTGGCGCTGGCCCGCGAGGTCGCGCGCCGCGCCTTCGTCCTCGTACGCAACGAACGCGACGCCCTGCCCCTCGACCCGGCACAGGTGCGCACGGTGGCGCTCACCGGCGCCGCCGCCCGCGACGCCCGGGTGCTCGGCGGCGGCTCCGCCACCGTCTTCCCCGAGCATGTCGTCTCACCGCTCGCCGGCCTCACCGCGGCCCTGCCCGAGGGCGCCCTGACCTACACCGTCGGCGCCGACCCCAGCGATGAACTCGCCCCCGCCGACCAGGGGTTCGAGCTGCGCGCGGTGTGCCGCGACGCCGAAGGGACCATCCTCGGCACGGGCTCACTGCCCACCGGCCAGGTCCAGTGGATCGGCGACGACCTGCCCGCCGGGGTCACCCATGAGTCCCTGCACTCCATCGAGGTCACCGGCACCTTCACCCCGCGCGAGAGCGGCGAGCACACCTTCGGGACCCGGGGCATCGGCGCGTTCACGCTCGCCGTCGACGGCCGCTCCCTGTGGGAGGGCACCCAGGAGCTGAGGGCCGGCGCCGACCCCTTCGAGGCGTTCTTCGGCGCCCCCGCCGAACGCGGCCGCGCCCATCTCACCGCGGGCGAGGCCGTCGAGGTGTCCCTGCTGCACACCGTGCACCGCATGCCCCGCGCCGCGCTCACCGCCGTGATGTTCTCGCTCACCCACCTCGGGCCGCGGCGCGACGCGGACGAGCTGATCACCGAGGCCGTCGAGGCGGCGCGCTCCGCCGATGCCGCCGTGGTGGTGGTCGCCACCACCGACCGCGTCGAGTCCGAGGGGTTCGACCGGCGCGATCTGCGGCTGCCCGGCCGCCAGGACGACCTGGTACGCGCCGTCGCCGCCGTCAATCCGCGCACGGTGGTGATCGTCAACTCCGGCTCGCCGGTGGAGCTTCCGTGGCGCGACACCGTCGCCGCGGTGCTCCTGAGCTGGTTCCCCGGGCAGGAGGGCGGCGCGGCCCTCGCCGACGTGCTGCTCGGCCACGCCGAGCCCGGCGGCCGCCTGCCCACCACATGGCCGGCCCGGCTGGCCGACGCCCCCGTCACCGAGGTCCGCCCGACCGACGGCCAACTCCCTTACGAAGAAGGCCTGTTCATCGGTTACCGGGCGTACGACCGGGACGCGGTGACGCCGGCGTACCCCTTCGGGCATGGGCTCGGCTACACGATCTGGGAGTACGAATCCCTTGAGGTGACCCCCGCGCTGGCCACGGTCCGGGTCCGCAACGCGGGGGCGCGGGCCGGGCGCGAGACCGTGCAGATCTATCTGGCGCCGGTCGCCGACGCGGTGGAGCGTCCGCGGCGCTGGCTCGCCGGGTTCGCCTCCGTGGAGGCCGGTCCTGGCGAGACGGTGGAGGTCGAAATCCCCCTGCGCGGGCGGGCGTTCGAGATCTGGGACGAGTCCGCGGGCTGCTTCCGCTTCGTCCCTGGCCGGTACGAGGTCCGCGCGTGCCACTCCCTGGCGGATGCGCGGCTCAGCGCGACGCTGGAGGTATAGCCCTCCGGGCCGGGCGGGCCGACCTTCCGACCCCGCCCCACCCGAGGACCCCCGGTCGTCCGGCTGCCCCGTGCCGGGCGGCTTGGGCATGGTCGACCTGTCCGGTGCCGGGTGGTATGGGCGAGCTCAGCGGTGCGGCTGCTGGCGCGGTGCCGGGGGGTATGGGTGTGCTGGCCTTTCCTCTCGGGTGCGGGCCGCGGGTGGCCGGTCGCGCAGTTCCCCGCGCCCCTTAGCTGTGCAATGCCGGCCCGCCTGGGCATAGTCAGCCCGTCCGGCGTTTGAGGACGAGCGCCTTCGGGCGCGAACGGGATCTGGGGCGGAGCCCCAGGAGCCGGTGCCTCAGCCCCTTTTCCACCCCCGGAGGGTTTCGGGAAGGGGCGGGGTGGGGCATCCCGGGGTCCGGGGCGAAGCCCCAGAGGCCCGGCCTCCGGGTGCGGACCGTGCTGGGGCACCCGCGCCCACCGCGGCGGAGCCGCGCAAAAGACACAGCCCCGCGCCCCTGGAGGGCACCCGATGCCGAGCCGCCGAGCCCCCCGTTCCGGAGCCGTGTAGGGCACCCCGTGCCGACCGGTCGAGCCCACCGCGGCGGAGCCCGTAGGGCACCACGGGCCGACCCCGCCGAGGGGTCAGCGGGGTGAGGTCACCTTGCGGTAGGCGATGTCCGCCAGGCGCGCCTGGCCATCGCGGCTGGGGTGGAACCAGTCCCACCGGCTGAGCTGCGTTCCGGTGAAGTCGTAGGCGAAGACCGCCCCACCGTCGTACCGGCACGCGCGATCCCGAGCGCACACGTCCGCGAGAACCTGGTTGTACGCCACGACCCGGTCGTACACCGAAGCCCGCCGCGCCGACGCCGTCGCCCCCAGATCGTCCGCGTCGGCCAGCATCGACTGGCAGATGCCGAGCTTCCAGATCTGCTTGCCCAGCGGGCTGCCCCGGCCGGTCGACCAGAGCCGCTTCAGGTCGGGCACGCTCGCCACGTACACCTGCGACTTCGGGGAGGTGGCGCGCAGCGTGCGCAGCGACTCCTCGAACTCCGTACGGAAAACCGCCACCGGGGTCATCGCCGACACATCGTCGCGGCAGGCGTCGTTGGCCCCGGTCATCACCGTGACGAGCCCGGGGTGTTCGGCCGCCGCCCGGCCCATCTGGGCCGGCAGGTCGGCCATGCGCGCGCCGGTCTTCGCGTAGTTCCAGCTGTGGGTGGGCGCCGCGGGCCCCAGCAGACGCACCGCGAGGGAGTCGACGCCGGTGTCGCTGCCGGTCGCCCAGGACACCTCGGGGCAGTCGGCCAGGACCGTACACGCGTCGAAGCCGCGGGTTATCGAGTCGCCGACCGCGGCGAGCGAGGCGGGGCTGCGGTTCCAGGCCGGCGAGGGGCTCGGCGAGGGCTTCTTCGAGGCGGACGGGCTCGCCGATGAGGGGTCGCCCCCCGAGCTGCATCCCGCGGTCAGGACAAGGGCACTCGCGGCGAGCGCGGCAGCCGTGACGCGGGCACGACGACCGAGGCGGCTCTCCGCACCCGCGGCGAGCGCGGCAGCAGCGACGCGGGCACGACGACTGCGGCGACTGTCCGGCATCCAAGGTCCCTCTCCGTGCGGCGGTCGTCGGGTTTCACGGCGTCCTCGCGGGTGAAAGCTTGGTGTCCGAAGACGCTCCGACCGACAGTACGACACCCTTGGCAGGGCTCCGCGCGGTAGCTTTGGCCCGTCCAGCCAGAGGAACCACGCCAGACGGCTCCGGTAAATTACATCACGTCACATACTGTCCCTTTTCTGGAGATTAGCTCCCGATGCTGTTTACTGTTGAACCCAGGGGCAGAATGACGAGTGCTGTCCTGACCGGGAACGGCAGGGGCGCGAGGCCGCTGGGGAAGGCGAACCTCGAACCGCACTGGAGGTCCCGGTGACGACACGTGGAGTTCTCTACGTCCACTCCGCCCCGCGCGCGCTGTGCCCGCACGTCGAGTGGGCCGTGGCCGGCGTCCTGGGGGTGCGCGTCCAGCTCGACTGGATCCGCCAGCCCGCATCGCCCGGCACCTGGAGAGCCGAGTTCTCCTGGCGCGGCGAACCCGGCACGGCCTCCAAACTCGCCTCCGCGCTGCGCGGCTGGCACCTGCTGCGCTTCGAGGTGACGGCCGAGCCCTGCGCCACCGCCGAGGGCGAGCGCTACAGCGCCACGCCCGACCTCGGCATCTTCCACGCCGTGACCGGCATGCACGGCGACATCCTGATCCCGGAGGACCGGCTGCGGGCCGCCCTCGCCCGTTCCGTACAGGGCGAGACCGACCTGGAGGCCGAGATCGCCAAGCTGCTCGGCAAGCCCTGGGACGACGAGTTGGAGCCCTTCCGCTACGCGGGAGAGGGCGCCCCGGTGCGCTGGTTGCACCAGGTCGTCTGACCCACGATCCACGACCCACCCCGCGTACGCGAAAGGGCCCCACCGGAGCGGTGGGGCCCTTTCAGCTGCGTACGCGACCCGGAAGGCCGCAGTCCGCTCAGACCGAGCGGAAGGCGAGTACCACGTTGTGGCCGCCGAAGCCGAACGAGTTGTTGATCGCGGAGATCGACCCCTCGGGCAGCTTGCGGGGCTCGCTGCTGATCAGGGCCGCGTCGACCTCGTCGTCGAGGTCGTCGACGTTGATGGTCGGCGGAGCCGTGCGGTGGTACAGGGCGAGGACCGTGGCGACGGTCTCGATGCCGCCCGCGCCGCCCAGAAGGTGACCGGTCATCGACTTCGTGGCCGAGATCGCCACGTGGTCCAGATCGTCGCCGAGGACCTTGCGCAGCGCCTTGATCTCGGCGATGTCGCCCTGCGGCGTCGAGGTGGCGTGCGCGTTGAGGTGGACCACCTCGGACGGCTTCAGGTCGGTGGAGTCGAGCAGGTTCTGCACCGCGGCGGCGACACCGCGGCCGGTCGGCTCGGGCTGCGCGATGTGGTGGCTGTCGGCGGAGAGGCCCTGGCCCAGTACCTCGCAGTAGACCCGCGCGCCGCGCTTGGCCGCGTGCTCGGCGGACTCCAGGACCACCACGCCGGCGCCCTCGCCCAGGACGAAGCCGTCACGGGCCTTGTCGTAGGGACGGGAGGCCTGCTCGGGGTGGTCGTTGTTCTTGGACATCGCCATCATGTTGGCGAACGCCGCGATGGGCAGCGGGTGGATCGCCGCCTCGGTGCCGCCCGCGACCACGACATCGGCGCGGCCGGTGCGGATCATCTCGACGGCGTACCCGATGGCCTCGGCGCCCGAAGCGCACGCGGACACGGGGGTGTGGACGCCGGCGCGGGCGTTGACCTCAAGACCGACATTGGCCGAGGGGCCGTTCGGCATGAGCATGGGCACGGTGTGCGGGGAGACACGGCGTACGCCCTTCTCCTTCAGCACGTCGTACTGGTCGAGCAGGGTGGTGACACCGCCGATGCCCGACGCGATGACCGTGCCGAGCCGCTCCGGCGCGATGCCCGCCTCGTCGCCCGCGGGGGCGGTGAAACCGGCGTCCGCCCAGGCCTCCTTGGCTGCGATCAGCGCGAACTGCGCCGAGCGGTCCAGCTTGCGGGCGAGCGGGCGCGGCAGCACCTCACCGGGGTCGACCGCGGCCGGGGCCGCGATGCGGACCGGCAGTTCGGCGAAGCGCTCACCCTCCAGGGGGCGGACACCGGAGCGTCCCGCCAGCAGACCTTCCCAGGTCGAGGCGGTGTCGCCACCCAGCGGTGTGGTTGCGCCGATACCGGTGACGACCACAGTGCGATTGGTCGAGCTCACAGGAAATTTCTCCACGTGTGTAAGGGGCGTGAATCAGCGGCGCCACCGCTGGGTGGCGGCCCGAATTCAGGTCCTGAATCAGGCCTGGTGGTTCAGGATGTAGCCGGTGGCGTCGCCAACGGTCTTCAGGTTCTTGACGTCCTCGTCGGGGATCTTGACGTCGAAGCGCTCTTCGGCGGCGACGACGACCTCGACCATGGACAGCGAGTCGACGTCCAGGTCGTCGGTGAAGGACTTGTCCAGCTGGACGTCCTCGACCGGGATACCAGCGATCTCGTTGACGATCTCGGCGAGACCTTCGAGGATCTGTTCCTGCGTGGCGGCCATGTTGGCGCTCCTTCGGTGTTAATGCTGCGAATTACGGGCTTCCGGAAGATCCGGAGTGCCTAGGGGAGGGTAACGACCGTCGCGGCGTACACGAGACCCGCCCCGAAGCCGATGACGAGCGCGGTGTCGCCGCTCTTCGCCTGTCCGGTCGCCAGGAGCCGCTCCATAGCGAGCGGGATCGAGGCGGCCGAGGTGTTGCCGGTGGTTTCCACGTCGCGGGCGACCGTGACGTGATCCGGCAGCTTGAGAGTCTTCACCATCGAGTCGATGATCCGCATGTTGGCCTGGTGCGGAATGAAGACGTCCAGGTCGTCCGGGCTGATTCCGGCCGCGTCCAGCGCCTGCTGGGCGACCTTCGCCATCTCGAACACGGCCCAGCGGAAGACCGCCTGGCCCTCCTGCGTGATCGCGGGGAACTTGCCCGAGCTGTCGTACTCGGTCCACGGCACGGTCTGCTTGATGGTCTCCGACTTGTCGCCCTCGGACCCCCAGATCGTGGGGCCGATGGCCGGCTCGTCGGAGGGGCCCACGACAACCGCGCCCGCGCCGTCACCGAACAGGAACGCCGTCGCACGGTCCTGCAGGTCGGTCAGGTCGCTGAGTCGCTCCACGCCGATGACCAGGACGTACTCGGCGGAACCCTCGACGATCATGCCCTTGGCCAGCGTCAGACCGTACCCGAAGCCCGCGCAGCCGGCCGAGATGTCGAACGCGGCGGCCTTCGCGGTGCCCAGCTTGTCGGCGATCTCCGTCGCCACCGCCGGGGTCTGCTTGAAGTGCGACACGGTGGAGACGATCACACCGCCGATCTGGGAGGCGGAGATCCCGGCGTCGGCGATCGCCTTGCCGGACGCCTCGATCGACATCGCGGCCACGGTCTCCTCGGGGGAGGCCCAGTGCCGCGTGGCGATGCCGGAGCGCGAACGGATCCACTCGTCGGAGGAGTCGATCGTCTCCAGGATCACCTCGTTGGGCACCACCCGCACGGGCCGGTAGCCGCCCACGCCCATGACGCGCGCGTACGGTGCGCCCTTGCTGGGCCGGATCTTCGACATGGCTCTCGCTCCTTAGGCGGATGCGTGCTCGGCGACGAGCGCACGAGCCGCGTCGAGGTCGGCGGGGGTCTTCAGGGCGACGGTCTTGACGCCGGGCATCGCACGCTTGGCAAGGCCGGTCAGGGTGCCGCCCGGGCACAGCTCGATCAGCGCGGTGGCGCCGAGCGCCGTGAACGTCTCCATGCACAGGTCCCAACGCACCGGATTGGAGACCTGGTTGACCAGGCGCGCCACGATGTCCTGGCCGCTCGCCACGGTCTTGCCGTCCGCGTTCGACACGTAGGTGAAGCGCGGGTCGGCGACGTCCAGGGACGAGGCCGCCTCTTCGAGGGACGCCACGGCCGGGCTCATGTGGTGCGTGTGGAACGCGCCGGCGACCTTCAGAGCCACCACGCGGCGCACGCCCTCGGGCTTGTCGGCCTCCAGGGCGGCGAGCTGCTCGGCGGTGCCGGCGGCCACGATCTGGCCCGCGCCGTTCACGTTGGCGGGGGTCAGGCCCAGCTTCTCCAGGTGCGGCAGCACCGTCTCGGGCTCGCCGCCGAGCAGCGCGGCCATGCCGGTCGGCGTGATCGCCGCGGCCTCGGCCATGCCCAGACCCCGCTTGCGCACGAAGCCCAGCGCGGCCTCGTCGGACAGGACGCCCGCGAACGCGGTGGCGGTGATCTCACCGACGCTGTGTCCTGCGACGGCGCCGGGGGAAACCTCACCCAGCGCCGATGCGGCCAGCAGACCGGCGGCGACCAGCAGGGGCTGGGCCACGGCGGTGTCGCGGATCGCGTCGGCGTCGGCCTGCGTGCCGTAGTGCACGAGGTCGAGACCGATGGCGTCCGACCATGCGGCGAGCCGGTCGGCCGCGCCGGGGAGGTCGAGCCAGGGGGTCAGGAAGCCGGGCGTCTGAGCGCCTTGGCCGGGAGCGACGAGTACGAGCACTCTCACACTCTCTCTTGTGGACGGCTCGGTACGCCCGTGGGGACAGGGACGAAGAACCGTCGGGGGAATTGTGGGTGTCCGACAAAAGTCTAGGACTGCGAATCTCCGTCGGCCAAGCGCCCCAGGATCAGCGCGATCCTCAGCGTGAACGCGGAGCGCACATCGGACGGCGACCACCCGGTGACGTCCGTCACACGTCGGAGCCGGTAGCGAACGGTATTGGGGTGGACGAACAACATCCGGGCCGCGCCCTCAAGGCTGCTCGCCTGCTCCAGATAAACGCTCAAGGTTTCCAGGAGCGCGGAGCCGGCTTCCTCCAGCGGTCTGTAGATCTCCTCCACCAGCTGCTCGCGCGCGGCAGGATCGGACGCGATCGCGCGCTCCGGCAGCAGATCGTCCGCGAGAACCGGCCGGGGAGCGTCCTGCCAGGCGGAACACGCCTTCAGACCGGCCGCCGCCGCCTGCGCCGAGCGCGTCGCCGCCAGCAGGTCCGGCACGACGGGCCCGGCCACCACGGGACCCGCCGCGTACGGCCCGATCAGGCCCTTCGCCACCTGGAGCGGATTGTCGCTGCCGCCCGCGATGACGACCAGGCGGTTGCCGAGCACCCCGGTGAGCACCTGGAGCTTGGTGTGCCGGGCGGCCCGCCGGATCGCCTCCACCGTCAGCTCGCTGTCGCCGTCCGGCGCCGTGCCGAGCACCACGCACACGTGCTCCGGCGAGTTCCAGCCGAGCGCCGCGGCCCGGGACACCGCACCTTCGTCGGCCTCACCGGACAGCACCGCGTTGACGACGAGGGATTCGAGCCGGGCGTCCCACGCGCCGCGCGCCTCGGCGGCCTGCGCGTACACCTGGGCCGTCGCGAAGGCGATCTCCCGGGCGTACACGAGCAGCGCCTCGCGCAGGATCGACTCGTCGCCCGGCGCCGCGACCTCGTCGATCGCGGTCTCCATGACCTCGATGGTGGTGCGCACCATCTCCACGGTCTGGCGCAGCGTGATCGCCCGTGTCAGCTCGCGCGGCGCCGTGCCGAAGACGTCGGTCGAGATCGCCTGGGGCGTCTCGGGATGCCGGAACCACTCGGTGAACGCCGCGATCCCGGCCTGGGCGACCAGACCGATCCACGAGCGGTTCTCCGGCGGCATCGCCCGGTACCACGGCAGCGTCGCGTCCATGCGGGCGATCGCGTTCGCCGCGAGCCGGCCGGAGGACTGCTCAAGTCGCTTCAGGGTCGCTGCGTGCGGATGGGCATTCTTCGCGGGGTGTACGGGATCGGGTGCTGGCACGGGGACAAGAGTGCCTTATCGGGAACCCTCTTCGCCGGGCCGGGGTGAGTCCGGGCGACAAACGGGCGGGGCCGGCGCCACCGGGTCTACGGTGGTGGGCGTGATTTCAGTCAGGCGCGGCGGCGAACGCTACCCGGGCGGCGACCCGGATGCCGGCATCGAGTCCTTGCACGCCTTCTCCTTCGGCCGGTTCTACGATCCGGACAACCTCCGCTTCGGGCCCGTCCTCGCCTGCAACGAGGAGCGCCTCGCACCCGGCGCCGGCTTCGACGAGCACCCGCACAGCCACACCGAGATCCTCACCTGGGTGATCGAGGGCGAGCTCACCCACCGCGACTCGGCGGGCCACACCACGCTGGTGCGCCCCGGCGACGTGCAGTGCCTGAGCGCGGCGGGCGGCGTACGGCACGAGGAGCGCAACGAGGGCCCGGACCCACTGGTCTTCCTCCAGATGTGGCTCGCCCCCACGAAGCCGGGCGGCACCCCCGCGTACGACATCGTGCGCGGCATCGCGGACTCCACGCCGTACGCGGTGCGCCCCGCGGGCGCCATGCTCCACGTCCGCCGTCTCGCGCCCGGCGAGCGCACCGCCGTACCGGACGCCCCGGGGGTGTACGTCCATGTCGTACGCGGCAGGGTCCGCCTGGCGCGGGAGGAGCTCGCGCCCGGCGACTCCGCGCGGATCACCGGCGCCGCCGACCTGGAGGTGACGGCGGACGACACCGCCGAAGTACTGCTGTGGGAGCTCGGTTCCGTGTGAGCCGGGCCGGTACGGCGTGGTCCCGCGCGAGCCCGGCCGGTACGGCGTGGAGCCTCAGCCGCCCCGCGGACACCGGCCGGCCCGGCGGCGCGGCTCAGCCGCGGATGTACTCGGTCAGTACCGCGTCCGTGAAGGCGGGCCACACCTCGGCAGCCCAGGGCCCGAACGCGCGGTCGGTCAGCGCCACGCAGGCCAGGCCCGCGTCGGGGTCGACCCACAGGAACGTTCCGGCCTGGCCGAAGTGGCCGAAGGTGCGCGGCGAGGACGAACTGCCCGTCCAGTGCGGGGACTTGGAGCCGCGGATCTCGAAGCCCAGCCCCCAGTCGTTGGGGTTCTGGTGGCCGTATCCCGGCAGGACGCCCTTGAGGCCCGGGTACTGCACCTGCATCGCCTCGGCGACGGTCGCCGGGTGGAGCAGCTGCGGTGCCTGCACCTCGGCCGCGAACCGTACGAGGTCCTCGACGGTGGAGACGCCGTCCTTGGCGGGGGAGCCCTCCACCGTGGTGGAGGCCATGCCGAGCGGCTCGAACACGGCCTGGCGTACGTAGTCGGCGAAGGGGATGCCCGACTGCTTGGCGATGTGGTCGCCGAGGATCTCGAACCCGGCGTTGGAGTACAGCCGCCGGTCGCCGGGAGGCGCCATCACCCGGTGCTCGTCGAAGGCGAGCCCCGAGGTGTGCGCGAGCAGATGGCGCACGGTGGCTCCGGGCGGTCCGGCCGGCTCGTCGAGCTCGATCGCCCCCTCCTCGTACGCGACGAGGGCCGCGTAGGCGGCGAGCGGCTTGGTGACGGAGGCGAGGGGGAACCGGTGGGACACCGGTCCGTGGGTGCCGGCAAGCGTTCCGTCGGCCCGCACCACGGCCGCCGCCGCGGTCGGTACGGGCCAGGTCTCGATGATCCGCAGGCTCTCCATGCGTACGAGCCTAGTGGGCGCGGCGTACGGACCGCGTGGCGGGAGCCCGGCAGCGCCACGACATGAGAACGTCACGGAATGGGCTTGCTTGGAGTGCACTCGAAGGTTCTAGCGTGGAGGCATGACGGTGATCGACAGCACGGCGGTGAAGGTGGCGGCGGGGGTCCGGCAGGACCTCTGCGCGACGGAGCCGCCCCACCCACGCCCCGAGGGCCAGGACCGCTACACGATCAGTGAGGTCGTCGCGTGCACCGGGCTCACCGCGCACACCCTGCGCTGGTACGAGCGGATCGGCCTCATGCCGCACGTGGACCGCTCGCACACCGGCCAGCGCCGGTTCACCAACAAGGATCTCGACTGGCTGGCCTTCGTCGGCAAGCTCCGCCTGACCGGCATGCCGGTCGCCGACATGGTCCGCTACGCCGAACTCGTCCGCGAGGGAGCGGACACCTTCGAGGCGCGCCAAGAGCTCCTGGAGCAGACCCGGCGTGATGTGATCGCGCGCATGGCGGAACTCCAGGACACGCTCGCCGTACTCGACTACAAGATCGACCATTATGCGGATGCCCGCAAGGCGTCGGAAAGGGTCTGAACACCCATGAGCAATACCCCGGTTGAGAAGATCAGCACCGTACGTCTCGGCACCGACGGCCCGCAGATCGGCGTGCAGGGCTTCGGCGCGATGGGCATCAGTGAGTTCTACGGCTCCACCGACGAGGCGGCCGCCCGCGACACCCTGGAGGCGACCGTCGAGACGGGCGTCACCCTCATCGACACCGCCGACATCTATGGTTCCGGCGCCAACGAGGAGTTCCTCGCGCCGTTCCTCGCCGCCCACCGCGACGAGGTGACCCTGGCCACCAAGTTCTCCATCGAGCGCCGCGCCGAAGATCCGCACTACCGCGGCATCAACAACAGCCCCGCCTACATCAAGAAGGCCGTCGAGGCGAGCCTGCGCCGCCTGAACATCGACGTCATCGACCTGTACTACATGCACCGCCGCAACCCCGACGTGCCGCTCGCCGAGTCCGTCGGTGCGATGGCCGAGCTGGTCGCCGAGGGCAAGGTCAAGTACCTGGGCCTGAGCGAGGTCACCGGCGCCGAGCTGCGCGAGGCACACGCGGTGCACCCGATCGCCGCGCTCCAGTCGGAGTGGTCGGTCTTCAGCCGCGACGTGGAGCGCAGCGCGGTGCCGGCCGCCGCCGAACTCGGCGTGACGTTCGTGCCGTACTCGCCGCTCGGCCGCGGCTTCCTCACCGGCGCCTTCGCCGACGCCGGCAAGGACCTGAGCGAGGGCGACTTCCGTAAGTTCCAGCCGCGCTTCACCGGCGACAACGCCGCCACCAACGCGGCCCTGCTCGAACCCCTCCACAAGATCGCGGCGGCCCACGGCGCGACGACCGCGCAGATCGCGCTGGCCTGGGTGCAGCAGCGGGCCCAGGTGCACGGCCTGACCGTCGTGCCGATCCCCGGCACCCGCAAGCGCAGCCGCCTCCTGGAGAACGCCGGCGCGACGCGCCTCACGCTCAGCGCCGAGGAGCTGGTGCTCCTTGAGCCCATCGCGGGCAAGGTCGCGGGCGACCGCTACCCCGACATGTCCTCCACGTCGGCGGCTCGCGAGGGGTAGACCGTACGGCGAGGCCGGGGTTGGCCCGAGCAGTGGGCCGTACGCCGGGGCCGGGGCTCTTGCGAGCCCCAGGGTGAAGACCGCGAAGCCCGCCGCGAGCTGCCCGGCCGCTGCCCGGCGGGCCTTCGTCGCGTTCGTCCAGGTACTACGCGCCTGCCCCGGCCGCCCTCGCCCTGGAGCTCAGCCCTGAAACCCAGCCTGCAGCTCAGCCCTGAAGCCCCGCCTGCAGCTCAGCCCTGAAGCCCCGCCTGCAGCTCAGCCCTGAAGCCCCCTACAGCTCCGCCAGCAGCTCCGCCTTCTTCGCCGTGAACTCGTCGTCGGTCACCAGGC
The DNA here is from genome assembly GCF_040651795.1 of Streptomyces sp. NPDC048361. Lineage (NCBI taxonomy): Bacteria > Bacillati > Actinomycetota > Actinomycetes > Kitasatosporales > Streptomycetaceae > Streptomyces > Streptomyces sp. NPDC048361. The sequence continues at coordinate 11,213 of NZ_JBEZKW010000006.1, read as the reverse complement.
CCGCCCGGTGCAGGTCGCCGAGGTGGCGGATCCGTTCCGCGATGTCCGCGGGGTCGCGCCGGGCCGACGGTACGGAGACCAGCTGGTGCGGGATCGAGGGGCTGCCGCCCCCGCCCCGTACGGCCGCGAGGACCGCCGCGGCGAAGGGCAGCGACTCGTGCACCGGGCCGTAGCCGAGGCCGAAGACGACGGACGCGGGGTCACGGTCGGCGGGCCCGGCGCCTGCGGGCCCGGCGCCTTCGTGCCCCGCGACTCCGGGCCCGGCACCCCCGCCCGGCCGGTCCGTCTCGCGGCGCAGCAGCCGCAGATGCCCGTCGAAGACTTCGGGGGAGCGCCATTCGACGCCGCTGAGCGCGGCGACGGGGAAGGTCTGATCGCCGGCCTTCCACTTCTCCGACGACGCACCCGTCCAGAACCAGCGGAAGCTGACCTGCCGCCCGTCGAAGGCGGCCCTGCCGTCGTACGCCTTGAAGTGGAGCGGAGCCTCGGGGGCCGCGACCAGATGACGGTCGGCGGGTTTCGAGGCGTACGGCGTCAAGGAGGACCGCAGCTCGTCCGCGTAGTACTCGGCGAGCATCTCGCGTTCGGCCGGCAGCACCAGGCGGTAGGGGTCGCAGCCTTCCTTCAGCTGGCCCGCGGCGGCCTCCATCAGCGGATCGGCGCCCGGTCTCGGCACCGCGTGCAGCACCACCGTGCCGCGTTTGCCCGGGGAGAGCGTCACCGCCTCCAACGCTTCGTGGGGGATGCGCCGTTCGCGCAGCGCCTGGAAGAGCTTCGGCGCACGGATCCCCCGTTCGAAGCGGATGAGCACGGAGTCGGTCTCGAACTCCCAGGTGGCATGAATTCCGGCCAGCACATCACCCATGTGCCTCATCGTAGGCGGCGCACGCCCGCGCGTCCCCCCTCGGAGGAAACCCCGTCATCGCGTCGCCCTACGGGCGATCACGCGGTGTCTACGCGTGTCAGTCCGCGATCGTGTCCGTCAGGCCGCCGGCCGGTCGGAGATCCCGTCGGCGCAGGCGGCGTCGGCGGCGCTGCAGCCGACCGTCCGGTATGCACCAACTCCGATCGCGGCGAAGTTAGCGAGGCTCTGCGTACCCGGCTCGAAATAGCCGGTGTGGCCGATCGCTCCGGCGGCCGACAGGACGCGGGAACCGAAGGCGGCCGAGACCGGGTCGGCGCCATGGCCGAGGCCCGCGACGTCCAGGTACGGCACGTCCTGGATCCAGTCGTCCCGGTCGCGCATCGCCCAGACCTGGGCCTTGGTGCCCAGCTGGGCGGCGTTGCGCACCCGCATGCCGGGGCTGCCGGCCACCGTGATGTCGCTGACGCGGGACGGCAGTTCACGGGAGGAGACCCCGCACACCACTGAGCCGTAGCTGTGGCAGAACAGCTCGACCGGCGCGGTGCCGGGCAGCGCGCGCACCATGGCGGAAAGCCGCACCGCACCGTCCTCGGCCAGTCGGCCGATCGCCGCGTCCATGCCGAGACCGGCCGGCGCGGTGTAGTCGGCCCAGGCGATCACGGCGGTCCGGGTGCTGGGGGCGGCGGCGTGCTCGGCCGCGTACAGCGATTCGGCCATGCCGACCGGGGCGGTGTTCTTGCGGCTGGACTTCTCGAAGGTCAGGACGTTGGTGTCGACTCCCGGGATGATCACCGAGACACGCTGGGCGCGGTCCAGATCACCGAAGACCTCGGCGACCCGGCCGGTGTCCGAGGGGTCGAAGGCGAGGATCTGACGGTCGTCGTCGAGCAGCGAGTCGAACCGGTGCATCCGGCGGGACGCGTCCTGGCGGCCGTCGGCGGAGAGCCGTGGATCGACCGTACGTTTCTGCTCGACGGTGCGTGCCTCGGCCAGCGCGGTCCGGTTGGCCCGGTAGCGCAGGGTCACGGGGGCGCCGTTGAGGTTGCCCACGACCAGCGGATAGCGGTCGGCGAGCCGGTCGCGCTCGGCGGCGGTGATCGAGCCGAAGAACTGGGCCAGCTGCTGGGCCGTACCGTCCGCCTTGGGCAGCTTGTGGCCGTCTATGGTGTCGCGCGCCCAGGCGGCGAGGGCCTTGGAGCGGGGCTCGGAGTCACCGGAGTGGCCGCGGATCGCCGTCCAGCCGGAGGTCGCGAGCATGACGAACACGACGGCGAGCGCGAGGAGCGCGCGCCAGGCGTTCAACGTGGGGGAGGAGTCGAAGGAAGTCACTGCTGAACACAGTAAGAGACCCGGAAGGTCCACTGGGCTGACAGTGACTCAGATCACGTTTGAGCGGGGAGTGGTCTCACCAACCGCGCGCGCGGGCGCACGCTCCGTACGATTTCGGCGCGGCGTCGGCCGGGGCTGTGGCCTCGCTGTGACGGCGCTGTGTCGCGGCTCATGCCGGTGAACGGCGCTGTGTCGCGGCTCACGGCGGTGACCGGACGGTGTGATTCAGGCTCGCCAGTCGTCGGCGAGCGCGGGGCCGAGATGGTCCAGATGGGCGGCGGTCAGCTCGCGGATCGCCGTGACGCTGGGGTCCTCGCCCTGCCCCCACAGGCCGCCCGCGACGCGCATCACGCCGGTGAAGGCGGCCACGGCCACCCGGGGCCGCGGGTCGGCGTCGATGTCGAGACCCTCGCGCTCCGCGATCAGCCGTGCGACGCGCTCCTCAAGCTCCGCCGAGCGCCGCAGATGGACCGCGAGCAGCGCCGGAGTCGACTCGATCACCTGGTACGTCCGCATGTACAGGGTGACCGGCACCACGGGGGACAGGCGCTCCTCGATGGTGTCCCATGCCGAGAGCGCCGCCCGGCGCATGGCGGTGAACGGGCCCTCGGCGGGCGGCCGTTCGCGCAGCGCGTCGACGAAGTGGGACTCCACCGTGGACTGCGCCGCGAAGACCACGGCCTCCTTGCTGGCGAAGTAACGGAAGAAGGTGCGCTGCGACACGTCGACGGCGTCCGCGATCTCGTCGACCGTGGTCCGCTCGTACCCGTGGGTGGTGAAGAGCTCCAGAGCCACCCGCAGCAGTGCGTCTCGGGTGCGCTGCTTCTTCAGCTCGCGCAGGCCGCCCGTGGACGCCACCGGCTGCTGCTCCACCGTCACTTCAGGGCCTTCTTTCAGTCAATGTGGCGTGTTCAGTCTAGCTGTGAGCAACGTGACAGTTACCGACTTGTGAAATGGTTTGTCAACTGTCAGTAGCTGACATTAGCCTCGATCGCATGACTAGTCAGACCACCGTCGAAAAGGCGCCACAGGACGAGATACCGGGGCCGGCCAAAGGGCTGCGCGGGCACCCCTGGCTGACGCTCTTCGCCGTGGCCATCGGCGTGATGATGGTCGCGCTCGACGGCACCATCGTGGCGATCGCCAACCCCGCCATCCAGCACAACCTCGGAGCCTCGCTCCAGGACGTCCAATGGATCACCAACGGCTACATGCTCGCCCTGGCCGTCTCGCTGATCACCGCGGGCAAGCTCGGTGACCGGTTCGGCCACCGCCAGACCTTCCTCATCGGTGTCGTCGGCTTCGGCGCCGCGTCCGGCGCCATCGGGCTCTCCCACAGCGTCACCTTCGTCATCGCGTTCCGCGTCCTTCAGGGACTGTTCGGCGCGCTCCTCATGCCGGCCGCGCTCGGCCTGCTGCGCGCCACCTTCCCGGCCGAGAAGCTGAACATGGCGATCGGCATCTGGGGCATGGTCATCGGTGCCTCCACCGCGGGCGGCCCGATCCTCGGCGGCGTGCTCGTCGAGCACGTCAACTGGCAGTCGGTCTTCTTCATCAACGTGCCGGTGGGCCTGATCGCCCTGGTCCTCGGCCTGCTGATCCTGCGCGACCACCGCGCGGAGAACGCGCCGAAGTCCTTCGACGTCGTCGGGATCGTGCTGCTGTCGGTCGCGATGTTCTGCATGATCTGGGCGCTCATCAAGGGCTCGGAGTACGGCTGGGGCAGCGGCAGGACTCTTGGATTCATCGCGGCCGCGGTGATCTGCTTCGTCCTCTTCGCCGTATGGGAGACGAAGGTCAGGGAGCCGCTGATTCCGCTCGGCCTGTTCCGGTCGGTCCCGCTCTCGGCGGGCACGGTCCTGATGATCCTCATGGCGTTCGCCTTCATGGGCGGCCTCTTCTTCGTCACCTTCTACCTGCAGAACGTGCACGGCATGTCGGCCGTCGACAGCGGACTCCACCTGCTGCCGCTCACCGGCATGATGATCGTCGCCTCGCCGATCGCCGGCGCGCTGATCACCAAGCTCGGCCCGCGCATCCCGCTGGTCGGCGGCATGGTCTGCACCGCCGTCGCCATGTTCGGCATGTCCCGGCTGACCATCGACACCGGCACCGCCACCATGTCGATCTGGTTCGCGCTCCTCGGCATGGGCCTCGCGCCGGTGATGGTCGGCGCCACCGAGGTCATCGTCGGCAACGCGCCGCTGGAGCTGTCCGGTGTCGCAGGCGGCCTCCAGCAGGCCGGCATGCAGGTCGGCGGCTCGCTCGGCACGGCGGTACTGGGCGCCGTGATGTCGTCGGTGGTCACCTCCAAGCTCCCGGACAACTGGGCCGCCGCGAAGCTGCCGCCCATGACGCCCGGGCAGACTTCGGAAGCTTCCAAGGCGGTCGAGGTCGGCCTCGGCCCGGTCCAGCCGGGCACGCCGCCGCAGATCGCGGCCAAGATCGCGGGCGTCGCGCACGACACGTTCGTGTCGGGCATGAGCACCGCGTTCACCGTCGCCGGGATCGTGGCGGTGCTCGCCGCGGTGGTCGCCCTGTTCACCAAGCGCGGTGTCAACGCCGAGGCGGGGGCCGGCGCGGCTCACATCTGATCCCGTCAACTCCCGTACGCCGAAGCCCCGCCGGATGCGATCCGGCGGGGCTTTCACCTATTCGGATGGTTGTGCGCACCACCCCCCATCTGCCGGAACCCCACGCGGATGCCGGCCGTTGCCGATTTCAACTGATCCAAAAAATCACGGGGGTTGATGACCATGCGCAGGACCACGACCAAGACCACGGCCAGGACCACGACCGCGTCCCAGGCGGCACCTCGGACCTCGACCACAATGACGACCACCTCGACGTCCAGGACCGCGGCGGCGGCCCTGCTCGCCGCGACCGCCCTCCTGCTGCCGGCCGCCGCCCCGGCTGTCGCCGCTTCCCCACGCATGGGCGACTGCGCGCCGGGGGAGCTCTGCCTGTGGACGAAGGGCGCTTTCAAGGGCCCGAGGCAGGTGTACGACCTGACACGCGTCGACATCGAGAACTGCACCCTGCTGCCCCCGGGCACCGACGTCCAGTCCCTGGCCAACCGCATGGGGCGGCCCGTCACCACGTACCAGTCGGAGGAGTGCGCGGAGACCGCCGAGTTCGACACCTACCCCGGCGGTGGGACCTGGGTCCCACAAGTTCCTTATCGCGTGCGGGCGTTCAAGGTGTGGGAGAGCTGAGACGTGGTACCCGAGTCTCAAGGAGGCCGAGCCGACCAACCTCAGGGAGTGATGATGGCGGGCTTCGGACACAGCAGCCACACGCGCAGGACCCCTCGGTCACGGAACCGCATGAGGCCCCGGACCGGGCAGGACCGCGCGACGTTGGGCATCGTCGGACTGGTCTGCGCGGTCGCGGGATTCTTCGTCTTCGGGATCGTGCTCGGTCCGGTGGCGATCGTCTGCGGCTGGCTGGCCATGGGCCGCCGCTGGAACTCCGGCTCGGTGCCGGCCCTGGTAGCCGTGGTCCTCGGAGCCATCGACACACTGCTGTCCATCATCGCGCTGATAGCGACGGCATCCTTGGGCAACGGCATCTTCTGACCGTGCCGTGAACGACCGAAGGGTGGCAGCCCCCCGCGAGGGACTGCCACCCTTCGGCCATCAGCACCGGCCCCCTGCCAGAGGCGCGGGGAACTGCGCCCAGGAACATTCCCCCGGGCACCCGACGGACGGACCGGCAGAAGCAACGAGGCCCGCCGAGCCACACGACGTGGGCCTGGGCCCGCCTACCGGGGGCGCGGGGAACTGCGCCCCCAGGAACATTCCCCCCGGCACCCGACGGACGGACCGGCGCAAGCAACGAGGCCCGCCGAGCCACACGACGTGGGCCTGGGCCCGCCTACCGGGGGCGCGGGGAACTGCGCGCCCAGCCACACTCACCCGGGCACCCGACGGACGGACCGGCGGAAGCGATGGGGCCCGGGGAGGAACCCCGCCGCACCCACCACCCCGCCGCACCCCGCCCCGCCGCACGCCAGTGCTACGCGTCCCCGCCCGCCGCACCGGGGTCAGCCGATGCCACATCCAGCAACCGGTACCGGTCGACCGCCTGCTTGAGCGCCGACCGGTCGACCTTGCCCTCACGCGCCAGCTCCGTGAGGACGGACAGCACGATCGACTGCGCGTCGATGTGGAAGAAGCGCCGCGCCGCACCCCGCGTGTCCGCGAAGCCGAACCCGTCCGCACCCAGCGACTGGTACGTGCCGGGCACCCAGCGCGCGATCTGGTCGGGAACGGCCCGCATCCAGTCGGAGACGGCCACGAACGGCCCCTGCGCACCCTGGAGCTTGCGCGTCACATACGGGACGCGCTGCTCCTCCTCGGGGTGCAGCAGGTTGTGCTCCTCCACCGCCACGGCCTCGCGCCGCAGCTCGTTCCAGGAGGTCGCCGACCACACGTCGGCCCGTACGTTCCACTCCTCGGCGAGGATCCGCTGCGCCTCGACGGCCCACGGCACGGCCACACCGGACGCCATGATCTGCGCCGGGATCGAACCCGCCGTGCCGGGGGCGAAGCGGTGGATGCCCTTGAGGATGCCGTCCACGTCGACATCGGCCGGCTCAGCGGGGTGCTGGATCGGCTCGTTGTAGACGGTGAGGTAGTAGAAGACATCCTCACTCTCGGGGCCGTACATCCGGCGCAGACCGTCCTTGACGATGTGCGCGATCTCGTACCCGAACGCCGGGTCGTAGGCGACACACGCCGGGTTGGTCGAGGCGAGCAACTGCGAGTGCCCGTCGGCGTGTTGCAGACCCTCACCGGTCAGCGTCGTACGCCCGGCGGTCGCGCCCAGCACGAAGCCGCGCGCCAACTGGTCGGCCATCTGCCAGAACTGGTCGCCGGTGCGCTGGAAACCGAACATCGAGTAGAAGACGTACACCGGGATGAGCGGCTCGCCGTGCGTGGCGTACGCCGAACCCGCGGCGATCAGTGACGCCGTGCAGCCGGCCTCGGAGATGCCGTCGTGCAGCATCTGCCCGGTCGGCGACTCCTTGTAGGCGAGCAGCAGTTCGCGGTCGACCGCCTCGTACTGCTGGCCCAGCGGGTTGTAGATCTTGGCGCTCGGGAAGAACGCGTCCATGCCGAAGGTGCGGTACTCGTCCGGCGCGATCAGCACGAACCGCTTGCCGATCTCCTTGTCCCGCATGAGGTCCTTCAGGATGCGGACGAACGCCATCGTCGTGGCGATCGACTGCTGACCCGAGCCCTTCTTGGCGACGGCGTACGTCTTGTCCTCGGGCAGGGCCAGCGGCTTGGAGCGCACCACGCGGGTCGGCACATAGCCGCCGAGCCCGAGCCGGCGGTCGTGCATGTACTGGATCTCCTCGGACTTGCGTCCGGGGTGGTAGTACGGCGGGGCGCCGGACTCCAGCTCCTGGTCCGTGATCGGGATGTGCAGCCGGTCGCGGAAGCCCTTGAGGTCGTCGACCGTCAGCTTCTTCATCTGGTGGGTCGCGTTGCGGCCCTCGAAGTTCGGGCCGAGCGTCCAGCCCTTGACGGTGTGCGCGAGGATCACGGTCGGCTGGCCCTTGTGGGCCTTGGCCGCCGAGAACGCCGCGAAGATCTTCTTGTGGTCGTGGCCGCCGCGTCCGAGGTGCAGGATCTGCTGGTCGGTCATGTTCTCGACCATGGCGCGCAGCCGCTGGTCGTCGCCGAAGAAGTGATCGCGGATGTAGCCGCCGGTCTCGGTGGCGTACGTCTGGAACTGGCCGTCCGGCGTGGTGTTCATCCGGTTGACGAGGATGCCGTCGCGGTCCTGGGCGAGCAGCGGGTCCCAACTGCGGTCCCAGATCAGCTTGATGACGTTCCATCCGGCGCCGCGGAACTGCGACTCCAGCTCCTGGATGATCTTGCCGTTGCCGCGTACCGGGCCGTCGAGGCGCTGGAGATTGCAGTTGACGACGAAGGTCAGGTTGTCCAGGTTCTCGCGGGCCGCGATGGAGAGCTGGCCGAGCGACTCGGGCTCGTCCATCTCGCCGTCGCCGAGGAACGCCCACACATGCGAGTTGGAGGTGTCGGCGATGCCGCGCGCCTCCATGTAGCGGTTCATCCGGGCCTGGTAGATCGCGCCGAGCGGGCCGAGGCCCATCGAGACGGTCGGGAACTCCCAGAAGTCCGGCATGAGCCGCGGGTGCGGATAGGAGGAAAGCCCGTACGGGGCCTTCGACTTCTCCTGGCGGAAGGCGTCGAGCTGCTGCTCGCTGAGCCGGTCGAGCAGGAAGGCGCGGGCGTAGATGCCGGGCGAGGCGTGGCCCTGGAAGAAGATCTGGTCGCCGCCGTCCTCCTCCTTGCCGCGGAAGAAGTGGTTGAAGCCGACGTCGTACAGCGAGGCGGAGGAGGCGAAGGTGGCGATGTGGCCGCCGACGCCGATGCCGGGGCGCTGGGCCCGGGAGACCATCACGGCCGCGTTCCAGCGGGTCGCGTTGAGGACCTTGCGCTCGATCTCCTCGTTGCCGGGAAAGAACGGCTCGTCCTTGGTGGCGATCGTGTTGACATAGTCCGAGCTGCGCATCTCGGGCACGGCCACGCGCTTCTCGCGTGCCCGCTCGATCAGCCGGAGCATCAGATAGCGGGCCCGTTCCCTGCCGCGTTCGTCGACGGCGGCGTCCAGGGAGTCGAGCCACTCCTGGGTCTCTTCGGGATCGAAGTCCGGGACCTGGCTCGGCAGGCCGCCAATGATGATCGGGTTGCGATCGGATCCGGAAGCCACGCTGTTCCTTCACTGTCGGGGGATGCGGAGACAGCCAATTGTGCGCCGCATCCCATCGTGTACCGCTGGGGCGCAAACGTCATCTCTACCAAGAGGTAACCGCGGGGTAACCGTCACCGGAGCAGGAAGTAGGCTCAGGGCCTGGACGGGTCGGGCCAAATCGCAACCTTACGCTCAACCCGGCCATCAGTTCCCGAAGGGTGTTCGGCCCCGAATGGAGTACCCAGAGGAACGGAACGGTACAAACAGTCACTAATCGTGTGGGATGAATCACCGACGGGGATGCGGATTCCCCTGAACACGGCCACACTGGCCCCCAAAGGGCGGGTTCGGGTGCCGGGTACTTGCGAGATTCGTCCCGCCCGTGTGGACTACGCCCCATGCCACGCGTATGCGCGCGGCTGCAGAACTTACCGAATCAAGATCAGGAGGCAAGCCGTGAGCGCGACCGCGGACCACGCGGAGGAGCGGACCAACCCGGCCATGAGGCTGGGGTTCGAGCCCGGACAGGTGGTCCAGGAGATCGGTTACGACGAAGACGTCGACCAGGATCTCCGCGAGGGCATCGAGTCCATTATTGGCCAGGACCTCGTCGACGAGGAGTATGACGACACAGCCGACGTCGTGGTGCTCTGGTTCCGGGACGAGGACGGCGACCTTACGGACGCCCTGGTGGACGCCATCGGTCTCCTTGAGGACGGTGGCGCGGTGCTGCTGCTGACCCCGAAGACCGGCCGGGACGGCTACGTCGAGCCCAGCGACGTCAACGACGCCGCGCAGACGGCCGGCCTGTCGGCGGCCAAGAGCGTCAGCGTCGGAAAGGACTGGTCGGGCACGCGCCTGAAGTCCCCCAAGCGCTGATCCCTCCTCACGCCCCACAGGGCCCCCTCAGGCATCCGCCTGAGGGGGCCCTGTGCATGGCGGGGTGCGTAGGGTGGGTGTCACCAGATCGGCCCAGTGAAGGGAAGGCGTTTCCATGGCTATCGAGGTCGGCACCAAGGCCCCGGAGTTCGAGCTCAAGGACAACCACGGCAGGACCGTGAAGCTCAGCGATTTCCGCGGCGAGAAGAACGTGGTGCTGCTCTTCTACCCGTTCGCCTTCACCGGCGTCTGCACGGGCGAGCTGTGCGAACTGCGCGACAACCTGCCGAAGTTCGTCAACGACGACACCCAGCTGCTCGCCGTCTCCAACGACTCCATCCACACCCTGCGCGTCTTCGCCGAGCAGGAAGGCCTGGAGTACCCGCTGGTCTCCGACTTCTGGCCGCACGGCGAGGTGAGCCGCGCGTACGGCGTCTTCGACGAGGACAAGGGCTGCGCCGTGCGCGGCACTTTCATCATCGACAAGGAGGGTGTGGTCCGCTGGACCGTGGTGAACGGTCTTCCGGACGCCCGCGACCTCGACGAGTACCTCAAGGCGCTCGACACCATCTGAGACGCGGCACCCCCGGCCCGGGCGCACGGCCGACACCCGGTCGGCGTTCGGCCGAATCGTCTGTTTGACCCGGGAACCGGTCACTAGGATCCATTCGTTGATCCGATGCCAACGCACGACGGGGACGCTGACCAAGCTTGCCCCTCACACCATTGGGAGGACTCGTGGGAGTCAGCCTCAGCAAGGGCGGCAACGTCTCGCTGACCAAGGCCGCCCCCAACCTGACCGCGGTCATCGTCGGTCTGGGATGGGACGCACGCACCACCACCGGGGGTGACTTCGACCTGGACGCCAGCGCCCTGCTGACCAACGACCAGGGCAAGGTCACCAACGATTCGAACTTCGTGTTCTTCAACAACCTCAAGAGCCCCGACGGCTCGGTCGAGCACACCGGTGACAACCTCACCGGTGAGGGCGAGGGCGACGACGAGGTCATCAAGGTGAACCTGGCCGGGGTCCCGGCCGACGTCGCCAAGATCGTCTTCCCGGTCTCGATCTACGAGGCCGAGTCCCGCCAGCAGTCCTTCGGCCAGGTCCGCAACGCCTACATCCGCGTCGTGAACCAGGCCGACAACTCCGAGCTGGCCCGCTACGACCTGAGCGAGGACGCCTCGACGGAGACCGCGATGGTCTTCGGCGAGCTGTACCGCAACGGCGCGGAGTGGAAGTTCCGCGCCATCGGCCAGGGCTACGCCTCGGGTCTGCGCGGCATCGCGCAGGACTTCGGCGTCAACGTCTGAGCCGACCGCTCTTCCGTCCGGCGCCGCACCCTCTGTGGTGCGGAGCTCGACCTGTACCCGGAAGATCACATGTCAATCACCCGACAGGGTGGAAGAG